>CAZTMF010000131.1:0-7842 GCA_964614675.1 uncultured Caulobacteraceae bacterium
CCAGCACATTGCCCTTGGCGTTGACGATGCCGGCGATGTCGCGGACCGAGCCGTTGGGGTTCTCGCGATAGCGGAACACCACCTGGCCCTCTCCCTCGATACGCTCGAGCGTGGCCTCGTCGGCGAAATAATTCCCCTCGCCGTTGCCCACAGTCATCTTCACCTCGCGGCGGCCCTGATAGCCGGCGGTGAAGCGCGTCTGGCCGTTGGTGACCTCGAGCGCCACGGGCTTGCAGATGTACTTGAGGGCGGCGTTGCGGAGCAGGGCGCCCGGCAGCATGTGCGCCTCGCAGAGCACCTGGAAGCCGTTGCAGATGCCGGCCACGGCCACGCCGCGGTCGGCGGCCTTCTTCACCTCGGCCATCACCGGCGACTGGGCCGCCATGGCGCCGCAGCGCAGGTAGTCGCCGTAGGAGAAGCCGCCGGGCAGCACGATCAGGTCCAGGCCGTGCGGCAGCTGGGTCTCGGCATGCCAGATCATCTCGACCTTGGCGCCGGTGGACCGCTCGATGGCCACCTTGCAGTCGCGGTCGCAGTTGGAGCCGGGGAAGACGACGACGGCGGCTTTCATGCGCATTCATCCAGGATCGGAGCGGCCGGCGCGGCGGACGAGGTCGGAGCGAACGGCTGCCTAAAGCTGAAGGCGTAGGGCGTGGGGCCGTGGCGGCGGAAATGCTCGAGCCGCTCGATCGCCTCGGCGATGGTCGGGATGGTCCCCGCCGGAATCCACCAGAGGGTCATGAAGGCCTCGGCCGGGACCTCGAAGAACTCCCGACGGCGGCGCATGATCTGCATGTGATCGGAGCGGTATACATAGGCGCCGAGCGAGGCCAGGTCGGTCCAGACCGACAGGTTGATGGCCATCATCGGATCGCCGTCGAACGGCCGGATATCGGTGGCGTTGTCGCCGTCGCCCTTCAGCCGCCAGACGAAGCCGGGGGCGGCCTCGGCGAGAGCGTTGATGCGGTCGAGGTTGTCGACGAAGTCCTTGATCCGGGGGTCGTCCAAGGGCGCAACGAACCGGCCGATATTGATCTCGGCGAGGTGGACGTCCTGGCTCACCCCACCTCCACGCGGTAGCTTTCGATCACGGCGTTGGCGAGCAGCCGCTCGGCCATCTGGGTGGCTTCCGCCTTGGCGGCCGCGGCGTCGTCGCCCTTGACGTCCAGCTCTATGGTCTTGCCGACCCTGACGTTGGCGGCGTCGGCGAAGCCCAGGCTGTGCAGGGCGCCTTCGATCGCCTTGCCTTGTACGTCCAGAACGCCCGGCTTCAGGAACACATGAACTTTGGCCCTCAAGCGGCGCCCCCTTCGATCACGCGCGGCATCTCCTTCATGATTCCGAGGCGGCGCGCCACCTCGGTGTAGCTCTCGATCACACCGCCGAGATCGCGGCGGAAGCGGTCCTTGTCGAGCTTTTCGTTGGTGGCCGAGTCCCACAGGCGGCAGGAGTCCGGGCTGATCTCGTCGGCCAGCAGCACGCGGGAGTAGTCGCCTTCCCACACCCGGCCGTATTCGATCTTGAAATCGACCAGGGAGATGCCGACCGCCCCGAACAGGCCGGTCATGAAGTCGTTCACCCTGAGGGTCATCGCCAGCATGTCGTCGATCTCCTGGGTCGAGGCCCAGTTGAACGCCGTGACGTGCTCCTCGGAGACCAGCGGGTCTCCGAGCTTGTCGTCCTTGTAGTAGAATTCGATGATCGAGCGGGGCAGGGGCTGACCTTCGGGCAGGCCGAAGCGCTGGGACAGCGAGCCCGCCGCCACGTTGCGGCAGACCACCTCCAGCGGAATGATCTCCACCTCCTTGATCAGCTGCTCGCGCAGGTTCAGGCGGCGGATGAAGTGGTTCTGCACGCCGATCGAGTTCAACCGCGTCATGATGTATTCGGAGATGCGGTTGTTGATGACGCCCTTGCCCTCCAGCACCGCCTTTTTCTGGGCGTTGAAGGCGGTGGCGTCGTCCTTGAAGTACTGGATCAGGGTGCCAGGCTCGGGTCCCTCATAGAGGATCTTGGCCTTGCCCTCGTAAATCTTCTTGCGGCGGGTCGTCATGGCGATTTTGGCCTGCCCCGGAACTGGGGATGGGCGCACGGGGAAGCCGGCTCACTGGGGCTTCCGACTCGGGCGCGCGGTATAGATAGGGCTTGCGGAAGGTAGCGGAATGGCAGGGGCGGCGCAAACGCGTCCTATTCTTGCTGGACGTCTTGGCCGCGGGCGCCGCCGAGGTCATTGAAGCGCCATGAGCTCCGAGCCGCCAGCCGATCCTTCGCAAGGCCGCTACCCGCGGGTCGTCCGGCGCGTCGGCGATCCCGGACCCCGGATCATGGGCGGCGGCCGTTCCCCCTTCACTGACGTCTACCATCGGGTGCTGGCCCTGCCCCTGCTGGGCGTCCTGGCCCTGATGGGCGCGACCTTCCTGGTCCTCAACCTCGCCTTCGCCTGTCTCTATATGAGCGATCCCGGCGGCGTGGCCGAGCTGCCGCCGGGTGATTTCTGGAACGCCTTCTTCTTCAGCGTCGAGACGTTCGGGACCATCGGCTACGGCCACTGGTATCCCCAGGACTTCAACTCCAACCTGCTGATGACCATCGAGACCTTCGTGGGTCTCGTCTATGTGGCGGTGACTACGGGCATGGTGTTCGCCCGCGTCTCCCGGCCGGTGTCGCGGGTCACCTTCAGCAAGGTCGCGGTGATCCACGACTTCGACGGCGTCCCGACCCTGATGTTCCGGGCCGCCAACCTCCGCGCCAATCACATCTTCGAGGCGGACGTGGCGGTCAGCCTGGCGCGGGACGCGGTGACTGCGGAGGGTTTTTCGATCCGCCGGTTCGAGGAACTCCGGGTGGTGCGCTCGCGCTCGCCGCTGTTCGCCCTGAGCTGGACGGTGATGCACCCGATCGACGAGGCCAGCCCACTCTGGAACACCACGACCGAGAGCCTCGAGGCCCGGCACGCCGAGATCATCGTGGTGCTGAGCGGGACCGACGACCGCTACGCCCAGCGGGTCCACGCCCGCCACTCCTACACGCCCTCCGAGATTTTGAGGGACATGCGCTTCGCCGACATCCTGTTCATCGGGGCGGGAGGCCGCCGGGTGGTCGACTATCGGCGGTTTCACGATGTTGTGGATGTCTAGATTCATGACCGGGGCGATCCAGACGCCGCATTGATCGGGATCGGGGGCCGGGCTATGCACCGGGCTCAGGCAATAGCGTATCGGTGGATGACGACTTTCGACGACCGCGAACAAGCCTTCGAGGCCAAGTTCGCCAAGGACCAGGACACGGAGTTCCGCGCGCAGTCGCGGCGCGACCGGCTGCTCGGCCTCTGGGCCGGCGAGCTGATGGGCCTGGAGACGTCCCATCTGGAAGCCTATGCGCGCGCCGTGGTGAAGTCCGACCTCGAACGGCCGGGCGACGATGATGTGCTGCGCAAGGTCTACGAAGACCTCAAGGGCGCCGGGGTTCAGACCAGCGAAGGCGACGTCCGCCGGAAGATGGCCGAACTGATGGCCGTGGCGCGCGAGCAGATCAAGGCAGGCGCTTAGGCGCCTCGCCGCTTCGGCGGCATTCTTTTCTCAGAACGGTTGACGCGGCGCACAGGCGTTCCAAGCTCCTGTGCATAGCCGAAGCGAGTCTGCCGTGAGCGCCCAGGTCCATTCCTCGAAGATCATCGCCCCAAAGATCCGCCGCGCGCGCGAGGACGACGCCTCCGACGTGGTCTTCTGGTTCTCCGACAGGCCCTCGGCGCTCAGGTGGGGCGGGTTGCAGATTCCCGACCCCCTCGGGGCCGACTGGCTGGCGGCGCAGTTCCTGGCGGCTTCGCCGGAGCACTACGCCATGATCGACGACGCGGACCGGCCGATCGGCGTCTTCGGACTGAGGTTCCACGAGCGCGAGCGGCGCGCCCATCTGATCCGGGTGGCCATCTCGCCGCTCTGGCGCGGAGAGGGCCTGTCGGGTCAGCTGCTGCGGGGCGCCGCCCATCTCGCCCGCGAGCGCCGGGCCCAGCGGCTGACGCTGAATGTCTATGGCTCCAACGCCGACGCCCGCGCCGCCTACGAGCGCGCAGGCTTCTTCCCGTTCGAGTTCGCCAAGGCCCGCGAAGACCCCACGGGCCTCATGGTGCGGATGCTGAAGCCGCTCTAGAGCGTGCGCTCTAGACCACCATGAAGCCGTCGAAGAAGGCGGCAAGGTCAGCGTGGGCGTCCAGCGGAAGCACGTGCGCGACGAACTGATCCGGCCGCACGACGACGATGCAGCCGCCTCGATCGACCCGCCTCATGTCGAAGACGTCGCCGGCCCTCGGGTCGGGGCAGAACATCTTCTCATAGTCCACGAGGCCGTAGCGGCCCTTCCGCGGCAGGAGCAACGCCGGCGTCGTCTCGATCGCGAGCTGGCGGTGGGGCTGCTGGAAGACGGCCCGGACATCGATCACGGAATCGAGGTCGGAGCCCTTGGGCGTGTATCTCCGGACCGGAGACTCCGGCGCCCCGACAAGGAATTCGCAGAGCGCTCTAAGCCGGCCGCCGGGTCCGGCCGGGTCTGCCGCGTCGGCGAAGGCGAAGAGGCGCCAGCGTCCGTCCGCCTTGATCGTATGGCCGAGGTGCATCGGCTTGGCGTCCGACAGGCGGATGACCGGGGCGGAGTGGAAACGCATGCCGATCGGAAAGCCAGGGGCGAGGCGCTGGTGGGTCGGCTCGGCGGAGATGATCGACGGGTGATAACGGGTCGCCGTGCCCGCCGTGAAGCGGCCCTGCTGAATGAAATAGTCCTGGAACTCCGTCGGATCGAGGCCTTCGCCCTCGGCGTCGCCGGCGCCCTTGGGCGGCGCGCTGAACATCTTCGCCCACTTGCGGTCGAAGTCGATCAGGTCCTGGGCGATGGCCTGCCGCTCAGCGGAGTAGGTGTGCAGGATCTCGGGCGACGAGCGTCCACGCAGCACCGACGCCAGCTTCCAGCCGAGGTTGAAGCTGTCCTGCATGGATACGTTCATACCCTGGCCGGCCTTGGGGCTGTGGGTGTGGCAGGCGTCGCCGGCGATGAACACGCGCGGGAAGGGCGCCCCCTTCCCGTCTTCGGGCGCGTCGTCGAACTTGTCGCAGAGCCTCTGGCCGATCTCGTAGACCGACCACCACGCGATCTCCTTCACCTCCAGCCTGTAAGGATGCAGGACCCGCTGCGCCGTCGCGATCAGGCGGTCGGTGGTGATGTTCCGGCTGGAGACCCTTTCGTCCTCGTCCAGCTTGTCGAGCTCGACATACAGGCGGACCAGATACCCGCCTTCCCGGGGGATGATCAGGACGGCGCCGTCATCGGCGGAGTGGATCGTCGACTTCAAGCGGATGTCCGGAAAGTCGGTGACGGCCAGGACATCCATGACGCCCCAGGCCTGGTTGGCCGAATCGCCGCGAAGCGCTCGTCCGAGCGCCCTCCGCACCGTGCTGCGCGCGCCGTCGCAGCCCACGACGTAGCGCGCCCGGACCCTCTCGGTCAGCCCCTGATGATCGGGATCGGTCCGCTCGAGCGTGACCGTCGCGGGGTGGCTCGCCGGGGCGTCAGCGCCTGGCGGTGCGATCGTCAGGTCCAGAAGCCGCCGCGAATAGTCCGGCTCCAGGGGCGCGGGCCCATTGCGCATGACGTCCAGGTAGAAGTCGTGGACCCGCGCCTGGTTCAGGATCACGTGCGGGAACTCCGACAGGCCGTCCTCGGTGTCCTGGATCCGGCGGCTGCGGACGATCCTCCCGCGCTGGTCGTCGTCGGGCCTCCAGAACGACGTCTCATTGACCCAGTAGGCCTCCTTCAGGACTCGCTCGCTGAAGCCGAAGGCCTCGAACATCTCCATCGTACGGCAGGCGACGCCGTCGGCCTGACCGAGCAGCAGGCGACCGGGCTTCTGCTCCACGATCCGGGTGGTGATGTCCGGGAACGCGGCCATCTGCGCCGCCAAGGTCAGGCCCGCCGGGCCGCAGCCGACGATCAGGACATCGACCTCTTCGGGCAGGGATTCGGAGGGGCCGGTGTAGCGCGCCGCCTGTTCTGACACGTCCGGACCGCCAGTCCTGAATCCGTCGAGATGGAATTGCATGAGCAGCCGTCGCCTATTCCGTCGGCCGGACCGCTCAAGCGGCCGCCTACGGCCCGAAAACCCGCGCGAAGATCGCGTCGACCTGCTTGAAGTGGTAGCCGTCGTCGAACAGCTCGGCCAGTTCCGCGTCCGTGAGATGCGGGCGCACCTGCGGGTCGGCCTTGAGCAGGTCGATGAACCTGCCCTCCTCGCGCCAGACCTTCATGGCGTTGCGCTGGACCGCCGCATAGGCGTCCTCGCGGCTGACGCCCTTCTGGGTCAGGGCCAGGAGCACCCGCTGGGAATGCACCAGCCCGCCCAGCCGGTCGAGGTTGCGGCGCATGTTCTCCGGATAGACGACCAGCCGCTCGATCACGCTGGCCAGACGGCGCAGGGCGAAATCGAGGTGCACGGTGGCGTCGGGACCGATGCCGCGCTCGACCGAGGAATGGCTGATGTCGCGCTCATGCCAGAGCGCGACGTCCTCCAGCGCAGGGACCACCGCCGAGCGCACCAGCCGGGCCAGGCCGGTCAGGTTCTCGGTGAGGATCGGATTGCGCTTGTGGGGCATGGCCGAGGAGCCCTTCTGGCCGGGATCGAACGGCTCTTCCGCCTCCAGCACCTCGGTGCGCTGCATGTGGCGGATCTCCACCGCCATCCGCTCGATGGAGGAGGCGACCACGGCCAGGGCGGCGAAGTAGGCGGCGTGGCGGTCGCGGGGGATCACCTGGGTGGAGACCGGCTCGATCTGGAGGCCCAGCTTGCCGGCGACGAACTCTTCCACGCGGGGATCCACATTGGCGAAGGTGCCGACGGCGCCCGAGATGGCGCAGACGGCGATCTCCTCACGGGCCCGGACCAGCCGCTCGCGGCCGCGCCGGAATTCGGCGTAGTGGCCGGCGAGCTTGATCCCGAAGGTGGTGGGCTCGGCATGGATGCCGTGGCTGCGGCCGACCACGGGAGTCAGCTTGTGCTCGAGCGCGCGGCGCTTCAGAGCCGCCAGAACCAGATCCACGCCCTCGAGCAAGAGATCGGTGGCCTTGACCAGCTGGACGCTGAAGGTGGTGTCGATGACGTCCGAGGAGGTCATGCCCTGGTGCAGAAAACGCGCCTCGGGGCCGACGATCTCGGCGACGTGGGTCAGGAACGCGATGACGTCGTGCTTCGTCACCTTCTCGATCTCGTCGATCCGCTCGACGTCCCAGATCGCATCCTTGCCCTTCTCCCAGATGGTCCGGGCGGCCAGCTTGGGAATGGTCCCGAGCTCGGCCATGGCGTCGGCGGCATGGGCCTCGATCTCGAACATGATGCGGAACTTGGTCTGCGGCGACCAGATCGCGGCGGCCTCGGCGCGGGCGTATCGGGAGATCATGCCGGGTGAATGGGAACCGGGGCCTAGCGTGTCAAGCCGAAGGCAGACGGGAACGACGGATGCCGGGACGGCTTTCTTGCCGAGGGGAGGGCCGATGGCCTATCGGGCAATCCCAGTCAGCGAAGGATGCGGCGCATGGAAATCGTCATTGGCACGCGCAAGTGGTCGACCTGGTCGCTCAGGGCCTGGCTGGCGCTGAAGCGCTCCGGGGCGCCGTTCACCGAGACGGTGGTGAAATTGCGCGAGGTGGCGACCTCCGAGGCGGCCATCGCCGCCCACTCGCCCTCCAAGCTGGTGCCGGCGCTGAAGGACGGCGATCTGGTGATCTGGGACTCGCTGGCGATCTGCGAATATCTGCACGAACGGCTGCCCGAGGCGCGGCTCTGGCCGGCCGATCCGGCCA
>CAZTMF010000132.1:0-7839 GCA_964614675.1 uncultured Caulobacteraceae bacterium
TTCCTGGCCACCATGAGCCATGAGATCCGCACGCCTCTGAACGGCGTGCTCGGCATGGCGCAGGCGATGGGCAAGGGCGAGCTCAGCGCCGTCCAGCAGGAGCGTCTGGACGTGATCCAGGGCGCAGGCGAAGCCTTGCTGCGGCTGCTGAACGACGTGCTCGACATCTCCAAGATCGAGGCGGCGCGGATCGAGATGGAGGACGGCGTCGTCGATCTGGAGGCCATCGGCGGGGAGGTCGCAGCCACCTTCAGCGCCCTGGCCGCCGAGAAGGACGTCTGCATCACCCTCGATATCGCCAGCGCCGCGCGCGGCTGCTGGCGCGGGGATCCGGGACGCGTGCGCCAGATCCTGCAGAACCTGGTCAGCAACGCCGTGAAATTCACCGACCGCGGTCACGTCCAGGTCGAGATCGGCCACGACGGCCAGCGGCTGGTCCTGCAGGTTGCGGACACCGGACCCGGGATCGCCTACGAACAACAGGCCAGCGTGTTCGACAGCTTCGTCCAGGCGGACGCTTCGACCACCCGACGCTATGGCGGAACCGGCCTCGGCCTGACCATCTGCCGCGCCCTGGCGGAGCTGATGGGCGGCGACATACGGCTGGAAAGCGCGCCGGGCCAGGGCGCGACATTCATCGTGCGCCTGCCGCTGGACCCGGCCGAGCGGCCCGCCCAACTCGCCGCGGGGTCGGTCCAGACGCCGGAAGCCGATGCGCCGTCGCTCCGCATCCTCGCCGCCGAGGACAATCCGATGAACCAGCTGGTGCTCAAGACCCTGCTGGGCCAGGCCGGTCTCGACGCCCGCATCGTCTCCAATGGCGCGGAGGCCCTGAGCGCCTGGGAAGAGGGCGGCTGGGATGTGATCCTGATGGACGTTCAGATGCCGGTGATGGACGGCCCGACCGCGACGCGCCGCATCCGCGAGCGGGAGCTCCAGGCCGGACAGCCGCGCACCCCGATCATCGCCCTCACCGCCAACGCCATGTCCCACCACGAGCAGGAATACCTCGCCGCCGGCATGGACCTGCTGGTCGCCAAGCCGATCAAGCTGGCCGAGCTCTACGGCGCCTTGCGCGCCGCCTGCGAGGGTCAGGAGCCCGGACAGCAATCCGTCGCCGTCTGATCGGAATGTTTATCGGCGCTCGCCTTCGAGCGCGCGCCGCTGTCGAGGGGCTCAGCCCCGCTCGCCGTCCCTCGACGAATGGCCGTAGTACCGCGGGCGATAGCCGTCGTGATGGGGCGGATAGCGCGGCGCCGTGTAGTGGTAGCTGCGGCGATAGCTGTAGCGGCGCGGCTGGTAGCCTCGGTCGTAGTCGTAGCTCTGGGTGTAACGCCCATAGCCCGGGGCCACATAATACGAGCGGTCGTAGTCGTGGTCGTAATGGCCGTAGTTGGAGTAGTCGTAGGACCCATACTCGTAGCTTGGGCCGTAGCTGTAGGACTCGCTCGGCAGGAACGGGATGTCGTAGTTCCCTTCATAGCCGTAGTTGTCGCTCTCGTAGCCATAGTCCTGACATCCGCAGGGCGACGCGGAATATCCACCCGAATACCCGTTTCGGTCCGAATATCCGTAACCACCTGAATATCCATAATCGCCGGCATGGGCGGCGCCGGCCGCCAACGTCACGGCCGCTGTTGCGGCGATCAACATGCGATACATCTGAACAGCTCCCACGGACGGCCGCGATCCGCACGAGCGGCCCCCACAAGAGCTTAACGTAAACCTGGCCGTGCGAGTTGCCGACTCAACGCAGCGGGGAAATCCGTCCGCCCACGGCGGCTTGACCTCGTCATCCGCGCGGCGCTACGGCCATGCTCGGGCTTGCGGCCATCGGGGAGAACCACGCATGCCGAACCCACGCGCGGCCATGGCGGTCGCCCTGCTGCTCGTGGCGGCGCCTCCCGCCTTCGCACAGGAAGCCACGCCACCGTCGCCCGGCGCTGCCGGTCCGGGCCTGAGCTTCCGCATGGTCGACGACTCCGCCGACGCGGCCGCCCATGCGGGCGAGGTCCAGGCCGGCTTCAAGGAGCAGATGCTCTGGCTCGAGGCCGAGGCGCCGATCACCGGCAAGATGATCGCCTCCGCCCGACCGTTCCTCGACGGACCCGATCACCGGCCCACCGTGGCTTTCCAGCTGACGCTCGAGGGCGCGGCGCGCTTCGCGGCCCTGACCAAGGCCAATGTCGGCCGCCGCATCGCCATCCTGGTCGACGGGCGGGTGGTCGCCGCGCCGCGCATCCAGACCGAAATGGCGGACGGGGTCGGCGCCATATCCGGCGACTTCTCCCGCCGAGATGCCAGCGTGCTGGCGATGCAGATCAACGACGCGGCCGGTCCTCGCTGACCCGAGGTCCCCCGCCAGGGCGATGAGGCCTTGACCGGGGCCAAGAACGGCGTTCGCTTGATCTCCGGGCTTGGGGGAGTGGCGATCTTGCAGACAGCAGAGGAGACGCGGCCAGGGAGCTCGATCTCTGGCCGGGTGGTCGGCCTGCTCGCCCTGGCGATGTTCATCAACTATGCCGACCGGGGCAGCCTGTCGGTGGTCGCTCCCGTTCTGCGTGATGAGCTGAAGATCGGCGACGCCGGGATGGGCGTCCTGCTGTCGAGCTTCTTCTGGTCCTACACCCTCGCCCAGCCGCTGGCCGGCTCGATCGTCCAGCGTTTCGACGTGCGCAAGGTGCTGGCCGTGGGGCTCGCCGTCTGGGCAGGGGCGACCATGCTCTGCGGCCTCGCGCCAACCTACCTCTTGCTGCTGGCCCTGCGGCTGCTGATGGGCCTGGGCGAGAGCGTCATCTATCCCGCCAACGCCCGCATCCTTGCCGAGCGCGCGCCCGAGTCGATGCGCGGGCGCTGTAACGGCCTGATCTCCATGGCCATGTGCCTGGGCCCGACCGGCGGGACGCTGGTGGGCGGTCTGGTGCTGGCGCACTACGGCTGGCGGGCGGTGTTCCTGGCTCTGGGCGCCCTGTCCCTGACCTGGCTCTGGCCCTGGCTGCGCACCCCGGCCTCGGCCTCGCCGGCGGCGAGTTCGCCCAAGGCCTCAGGGCCCGGATATGGAGAGCTTCTGCGCCGGCGCGCGCTCTGGGCCGTCTCGCTCGGCCAGCTTTGCTACTCCTGGCAGTTCTACCTGCTGCTCACCTGGCTGCCGTCCTATCTGGTGAAGGTCCAGCACCTGTCCCTGGCGGCCATGGCCGGGATCGGGGGGGCGGTCTATGCCGTGCAGGCCGCGGCCGCACTCGGCGGCGGCTTGCTCACCGATGTCCTGGTGCGGCGGGGAGGCGGCTCGGCCGAGGTTCGGCGGACGGTCCTCCTGATCGGCTTGGCGGGGGGCGGGCTGGCGCTGCTGGTCGAGGGGCTGGGCCCGAAGGGCCTGGCCATTCCGTGCCTGTTCCTCGCGGGCGTCTGCACGGGCCTGGCAAATCCCCTGATCTTCTCGATCGGCCAGACCCTGGCGGGCCCGACGGCCGGCGGCCGATGGATGGGCATCCAGAACATGGGCGGCAATTTCGCCGGAATCCTGGCGCCGCTGACCACCGGCTTCATCGCCCAGATGACCGGCGCCTTCACCGGCGCCTTCCTGCTGGCGGCGGGCCTGTCGGTGGTCGGCGTGATCTGCTGGACGCTGGTGCTGGGTCCCATTACCCCGCTCCGATGGCGGGCGACGGTCGCCCCGCTGGGGCCGCAGACGGCCTGAACGGGGAGGGCTCCATGGATATCGAGACACGGGCGGAGATGCTCGCCCTGCGCGCCTTGCTCCTGCTCACCCTGGGCGAGCTGGCCAACCTCAGGCCCGACACCGACCGTTTCCTGTCCGAGACCAGGCGCGAGCTGATCCGGGCCCTGGGCTCCGTGCGGATCGAGCCGGAGGCGCTGCAGCCCGAGCTGCGCGCCCGGGCGGTCGCCTTCGCCGAGGACTGGTTCACCCACATCCACTTCAAGGACGACGACAGTCCCCCGCCCCCCGGCCACTGACGTCCGGTCAGCGTCCGTCCGGTCTGAACTTGTCGAAGACCGATGGCGGCTGTGAAGCCAGGGCCGCGCGAAGCTGCTCCATCGGCAACTGGCTCTCAGAGATCGCGCCCTGGATGGGGCGATCGATGTCGAGGACGAGGACAAGCGATAGCGTCAGCAGGGCCAGCAGGAAGGCCCCGGAGAGACGGCCGCGCACGCCCTTGAGCACGTATCCGAGAACCCCGGCCGTCATCACCATGTAGATGATCAGCACCCCGAACACCTCGGGGGGAACGCGGGCGGCGCGCGCCATCTTTCGAGACGCATCGAGGTCGATAAGCGCGTTGACGGAGTCCAGATAGGTGCTCGAGAAGGGCAGGCCCTTGATGCCCTCGAAGGCCGCGTCGGTCGCCGCCCAGATGTCCGTCAGCAGGGCGTCGTTCACCGCCAGGAGCTGCGCCGCGTCGCCGGGCCGGGCCTTGGCCAGGGCGATGCGGTTGTCAGTGTAGCGGACCAGCAGGTGCGTCATCCGCGAACGGTCCGGCTCCGCCAGCAGCTGAGCGCGAAGGTAGGTCGTGCCGATGGCGTTCGCCTCCTGCAACACCAGGAGCCGGCGCGCGTCGAACCGGTCCACCGCCAGGGAGAAGGTGAAGCCCATGAGGAGCGCGAGGAGGCCCAGGACCGCGGAGACGATATAGCCTTCCTGACCGCTCTCGGCGCTGTTGGTCGTCGACCAACGTCCCCGGATGATCGTCCCCAGGGTGGCGGCGATCCCCATCGTCGCGAACAGGATGATCCCCAGCAGGAGGAGGTTCGCCCGGCCGAGCCAGTTCTGAAAGAGCTGCCATTCCATGCGCGCTCTCCAGAGCAGGGCCGCCGTCGAAGCAGCCTAGCTTCCGCAAGGATCGGCAAAGATCGGGGATTCCCCGAGGACCTGCTTCGCTGTCATCCGATCGGGCTGGGCCCGGAGGGAGCAAGCTTCCGGTCGAAGAAGTCCAGCTCCGTCAGGGTCCGGTGCAGCTTGTCCTCGGGCGTCCAGCCGGCGCGGTGGCGGAGGCCAGGATAGGTCATCATCTCGAACGGCGCGGCCCTGGCCTGCAGGGCGGCGAAGACCCGGGTGGAGTGGTCGAAGGTGACGTTGTCGTCGGCCATGCCGTGCATGATCATCAGCGCGCCCGGCTTCAGACGGCCCAGCCTCGGGAGCACGTCGGAGTCGCGATAGCCGTCCGGATTGTCCCTGGGCGCTCCCATGTACCGCTCGGTGTAGGCCGTATCGTAGAGGCCCCAGTCGGTGACCGGGGCTTCCGCCAGGCCCGCCGCGAAGGGAGAGCCTGGAGCGGTGAGCAGCATCAGCACCATGTAGCCGCCGTTCGACGCGCCGGTGACGCCGATCCGCGCCGGATCGACATAGGGCAGGGACTTGAGGAACGCGACCCCGGCCAGCTGGTCTTCGACCTCGACCGTGCCGAAGCGGCGGTCCAGGGCCGTCTTGAAGGCTACCGAGCGGTTGGGTGTGCCCCGGTTGTCCAGACGGAAGAGGATGTAGCCGCGCTCAAGCAGAAGCTGGTCGGCCGGGTTCGACCACCGCTTCTCGACCAGGGCCCCGGCGGGGCCGCCGTAGACGTCGACGATCACCGGATAGCGCTTCATCGGGTCGAAGCCGGGCGGCCTGCGCATCGACCACCAGAGCGTCTGGCCGTCGGAGGCCTTGATCGTCCCGAACTCCGGAACCCCGAGCCTGCGAAGGTAGGGGTGGAAGGGGTGGTCCGGCCCGAGCGGGTTCTCCTCGATCCAGCGGACCAGCCGGCCGTTCTCGCGATAGATCGCCGTCTGGGGCGGGACCCCCGGATCCTGATAGGTCCCGGCGAAGGCCCCACGACGAGAGGCCACGGTCTCGGACCACCAGCCGCCGGCCTTGGTCAGGGCCTTGGGCTCTCCAGGCCTCTGATAGGAGACGGCGTAGAGCCGCCGCTCGATGGGCGTGTCTTTGCTGGCGCCGAACAGGACCAGACCCTTGGCCTCGTCCACTCCCTCGACCGCATCCACCGGCCAGTCCCCGTGGGTCACCTGCCGGACCAGACGGCCGTCGGGCCCGAAGAGGTAGATGTGCCGATAGCCGCTTCGCTCGGACGTCCAGAGGAAGCCGCCGCCCTTCAGCGGCTTGAAGTCGTCGGTGAGTTCCACCCAATGTAGGCTGGTTTCAGACAGGACAACATGCGCGGCGCCGGTCGCCGGATCGACGGCGAGTAGGTCCAGCCGCTTCTGGTCGCGCGACAGCCGCTGGACGTAGAGGGTCTTGCCATCCTTGGACCAGTCCACCCGCGCGACATAGATGTCGGGGCTGGGGCCAAGATCGACCTTGATCCGAACGCCCGTCGCCACGTCCTCCACATAGAGATCGACCTTGGCGTTCGGCCGTCCGGCGCGAGGATAGCGCTCGGGAACCATCGCCCCGCCCCCGGCGCCGATCGCCGGCCGCGGCACGACGTCGACGCCGGTCTGGTCGACATGGGTCAGGGCGATCAGCCGATCGTCCGGCGACCACCAGTAGCCGGTGTAGCGGTCGAGCTCCTCCTGGGCGATGAACTCTGCGGTGGCCCAGCTCTGCAGCTCGCTCCCGCCTTGGGTCAGCGCGCGTTCGGCGCCGCCGGCTGTCGGCATGACGTAAAGGTTGTCGTCGCGGACGAAGGAGACAAAGCCGCCCTTGGGCGAGACCTTGGCGTCGATCTCGTCTGCAGGCGTGTCGGTGAGCTGCCGCGCCTTGCCGGCCTTCAGGTCATAGAGCCAGAGGTCCCCCTCGACCGGGACCAGGATGACGCGGCCCTGGTCATCCCAGGCGTAGTCGACCACGCCGTGGGTCTGCACGCCCTTGCGTTCGCGCCGGGCTGTCTCGGCCTCGGACAGGGTGCGTCCCTTGGGGATCAGGGCGGCGCCGTCGATCAGCATCCGCGGCGCGCGGCCTTTGGTGTCGGCGATCCAGAGGTCGGTGATGTTGAGGTCGGTCGCCTTGACCTTCAGATAGGTCGCCGCCGAGCCGTCCGGCGCCAGCTTCACGCCCTTGGCGACCGGCCCGCTGAGGTCCGGGCTGGCGTAGACCCTCTCGGGCGTCAGCACCTGCTCCTGGGCCTGGGCCGCGCCGCCCCAGACCGCGAAAGCCGTGAATACTGCGAGGACGGCGCCCTTCATCGCAGACTCAGAGGCTGGCGTAGACCGCGTCGATCAGGCGGCGGGCGCGGGGACCGTTGTCGCCGACGGCGTGCATCTTGTTGCAGGCGTAGGAGAAGGCGATGCGGCCGTCCGGATCGCAGAATCCGATCGAACCGCCGATGCCGTGGTGGCCGAAGGAGCGCGGGTTCGGGCCCATATAGACCGCCGCGGGCGTGTTCAGGAGGACGCCCAACGCCTGGTGATAGGGCCGCTCCTGGAGCAGCTCGGTCTGATTGTGCTGCTCGGTGATCATCTGCTCGATGGAGGCCTTGGACATGAGCTTCACGCCGTCGATCTCGCCGCCCACCGACAGGGCCGAGTAGATCCGCGCCACGCCGCGGGCGTTGCCGTGGCCGTTGCCGGAGGCGATCTCGGCCTCGCGCCAGATCGGGGAATTCAGGGTGTCGATCCAGGGCTCGTCCGGGTTCTGGCGGAAGGCGAGGTTGCGCAGGGTCTCCGGCGCTTCGGCGTCCTTGGCCGCGAAGAGCCGTGCGCCCAGGTTCGGGATCACCTCGGCCACGCGCGCCTGATCGGCCTGGGACATGCCGCCGATGAAGTAGTCGGCGTGCAGAGGGCCGGCGACCTCGCTGCGCAGGAACGGCCCCACCGTCTTGCCGGTGACGCGGCGCATGATCTCGCCCAGCAGATAGCCCTGGTTGTGGACGTGATAGGCGGCCT
>CAZTMF010000133.1:0-7812 GCA_964614675.1 uncultured Caulobacteraceae bacterium
CTTCGCGTGGGTATCCAGAACCTGTTCGACACGGATCCGCCGACCACTGGCGCCACCACCGGCATCGGCTCGCAGACCGCGCCGTACTCGGCCGGCGGCGCCCTTGCCAGCGACGGCGCAGGGCTCACCAACGCGAGCCTCTACGACACGCTCGGCCGCCGCTTCTTCGTCGGCCTGAACGCCAAGTTCTAAGCGTCAGACCAAGTTGCGTTCCTGAGGGGCGGGCCGAAAGGCCCGCCCCTTTTCTTTTGGGCGACGACCGGGCGTCACGACGCGGCGCGCCGCGGCAACCCGGACGAGGGCCCGCTCCGTGCTCATGGACGCGCGCCCGGCTTGTTCCGGCGGGATCCGGGAATATGCAGGGTATCGGTGAGCGCCGGGGCGAAGCCCCGCCGCGCGGGCGGCTCAGGCCGCCGAAGCCATCGAGATCGGCAGTGGCAGCCGCACCCGCGCCGTCAGGCCTTCGCGGCCGTTGATCAGCACGATGTCGCCGCCATGCGCCCGCGCGACGCCGCGCGCGGTGGAGAGCCCGAGGCCGATGCCCCCCGTCAGGGGATTGCGCGACGGTTCGGCCCGGTAGAATGGCTCGAACACCTTTTCCAGATCCGATTCCGCGAGCCCACGGCCGGCGTCGCAGACGTCCACCACCGCCGTGGGGCCATCGCGATAGATCTTCACCCGCGCCCGTCGGCCGTACTTGATCGCGTTGTCGACGAGGTTGGTGAACAGGGCGTCGATCCCCAGCGCATCGCCATGCACCACCAGGGCTGCGGCCGAGATCACCTTCGCGTCCGCGCCCACCAGCGCGGCGTTGTCCACCACGCACTGAACGGCCGAGGCCAGGTCGAGCGGTTCGCGCGGCCGGTCCTCGCTGGCGTCGCGCACATAGGCGAGCACGGCCGAGATCATCTGCTCCATCTGGGTCAGGTCGCGCGCGATGGCCTCGCGCGCCTGGGGCGCCAGGGCGTCGATCTTGAAGCGGATGCGGGCCAGGGGCGTCCTGAGATCGTGGGCGATCGCGCCGACCATGGTGGTGCGGTGCTCGACGTAGCGGGCCAGACGCGCCTGCATCTCGTTGAAGGCGGCGGCGGCGCGGCCGAGCTCCGCCGGGCCGGAGATCTCCACCGCCTGGGCCTTGGGATCGCGGCCGAGCCGCTCGGCCGCCAGGGCGAACTGGCCGATGGGCGCCGCGAGCCGGCGGGCGAACAGGTAGCCGATCGGCGTCAGCAGGCCAAAGCAGGCCACGAACCACAGGATGATCCGCTGCTGCCACGGATTGGGGAAGCTGGGCGGCAGGGGCTTCACGACCGTCCAACCGCCGGCGGCGTCCTTCACCCCCACCGCGAAGTCATCCCTGAGCGGCGGCAGGTTATCCAGGGCCATGATCCGCCCGCTACGGGCGCTGGCGATGGACGCCGCCTCGAGCGCGCTGTCGCGAGACGAGCGGACGCCCACGCCGAGCGCCGACGTGCGCTGGGGGCCGACCGCCGAGGTCACCACGGGCGCGCCGTAGATCGGCGGCAGGAAGGCGCCTGGCGGCGAAACAGGCCGTGGCGGATTGGCCTGCAAGGTGTTCAGCAGTTGCCGTCGGAGCGGATCGGCCTCTGGATAGCGTTCAAGCCGCACGCTGGAGAGCGGCAGGTGCAGGACGGCGGCGAGCGCCGCCCGGTCCATGCCGGTGGTGAAATGCACCTGTCCAACGGCCGGAGCCGCAGCCTGATGTACGCGCATGAGCGCGCCGCCCTCCCGCACGTCCAGCGGTCCGCCCTGCAGCGCCTGGGCGATCTCGGCCAATTGATAGGCGGGTCTTTGAGGCGGCGGCAGCACCATCACGACGACGATGGTCACCAGCAGGGTGATGATCCAGCCCGCGGCCAGGAGCGAGATCAGCTGCGCCGCGATGGGCGCGCCGATGCGTCCCCCCACCGGCCGCATGTAGGTCACCGCAGCGCCACCTGCGCGTCGCAGATGTAGCCCGAGCCCCTGACCGTGCGGATCAGTGTCGCGCCCCCATGCACCTTCAGCTTGCTGCGCAGCCGGCTGAGCTGGACGTCGATGGCGCGGTCGAAGACGTCGGCGTCCTCGCCGCACACCTGTTCGACCAGGGTGTCGCGCGACAGCACCCTTCCCGGGTTGTCGAGGAAGGCGCTGAGCAGGGTGAACTCGCCGGGAGTCAGGAGCACCAGCACGCCCGTGGGCGCACGCAGCTGGCGGCGCGCCATGTCGAGCTGGAAGCCGGCGAAGTGGTAGACCATCCCCGCCTTCTGGCCGACCGGGGCGGTGTCGCGCCGGCGCAGCACGGCGCGGATGCGGGCCAGCAGTTCGCGCGGGCTCACCGGCTTGGCCACATAGTCGTCGGCGCCGAGCTCGAGGCCGACCACGCGGTCGACCTCCTCGCCCATGGCGCTCATGATGATGATCGCCGGCCCGGTCGGCGAGGCGATGCGGCGGCAGATGGAGAGGCCGTTCTCGCCCGGCAGCATCAGGTCCAGCACGATCAGGTCGACGGAAGTCGAAGCCAGGACGCTGTCCAGTTCCTGGGCGTCCGACGCCAGGTGCGCGGCGAAGCCGTTGCGAGACAGGTACTCCGCCACCTCGTCGCGCAACCCGACATCATCCTCGACGACAAGGACCTGCGGCGGGGCGGAAGTCTGGGACGCTGAAGCTAGATTCACGTCGGCTCCTTTAGCTCAGAATCCTCTCGCGCACATTGCTTGGCGGCAATATTCGACCCCTGCGGCGACCGCGCCCAACCATCGGGCGCCCCCTTGCCCGCGCGGTCAAGGCAAGGGACCCTGGAGCGCATGAACCAGCTGGTCCGATGCAGTTGGCGCGGCCTGCAGGGCGACGCGCTCTACGAAGCTTATCATGACAATGAATGGGGCGTCCCAGAGAGGAATCCCGAGGCGCTCTGGGAGAAGCTGGTGCTCGACGGGTTCCAGGCCGGACTGTCGTGGATCACCATCTTGCGCAAGCGCGACGCCTTCCGCCGCGCCTTCGCGGACTTCGATCCGGAAGCGGTGGCGCGCTTCGGCGAGGCGGAGCGGGCGCTCCTGCTGGCCGACGCCGCGATCGTCCGATCACCCGCCAAGATCGATGCGGCCATCCGCGGCGCCCGCATCTATCTGGACATGCGCGAGCGGGGCGAGGATTTCTCCGGCTTCCTCTGGAGCTTCGTGGGGGGCGAGCCCATTCAGAACGCCTGGACGCAGGACACCGGCGTGCCGGCCAAGACGGCAGAGGCCGAGGCCATGGCCAAGGCCCTGAAGGCCAAGGGCTTCAACTTCGTGGGGCCGGTGATCGTCTATGCCTTCATGCAGGCGGTCGGCATGGTCAACGACCACCTGACCTGCTGCTTCCGGCACGCGCCGATTCGCCATATGGCGGGGGAGCCGTGACCTCGCTGCCCGACATGCTCCTGGAGCGCGCCTGCCCGGCGCCGGTCTGCGGCGTGGACGAGGCCGGCCGCGGGCCCTGGGCGGGTCCGGTGTCGGCGGCGGCGGTGATCCTGCGCCCGCGCCGAAGGCCCAGGGGCCTGAACGACTCCAAGAAGCTCAACGCCAGACAGCGCGCCGAACTCGAGGTCGAGATCAAGTCCATGGCGGTCGCCTGGGCGGTGGGCTTCGCCAGCGTCGAGGAGATCGCCCAGCTCAACATCCTGCATGCCACGGGCCTGGCGATGCGCCGTGCGGTCGAGGCGCTGCAGACCGCGCCCGTCTATGCCCTGGTGGACGGCAACTACGCCTTCCGCCTGCCCTGCCCGGTGAAGACGGTGGTCGGGGGCGATGGGATTTCCTGCTCGATCGCGGCGGCCTCGATCCTGGCCAAGACCGCGCGCGACAGGCTGATGGTCGAGATGGACGAGGTCTATCCGGGCTATGGCTTCTCGGCCCACAAGGGCTATGGCGCGCCGCGCCACATCGAGGCCCTGCAGGCGCTCGGGCCCTGCGCCATCCATCGCATGGCCTGGACGCCGGTGCAGCTGGCGCTGCAGGGCCAGAACCCCATGCTGGCGGCCTCCAGCTTCGACGAGTAGAGACTCTCCGGCCTAAGGTTCCCGGAGACCCTCATGCAGCTCGTGATCCAGGCGCGCCGCCGCAGCCTTGGCGGATTCGAGGTGGGCCGCGTCCTGCCCTTCGCCCAGCACCGGATGGTCGGGCCGTTCGTCTTCTTCGATCACATGGGCCCGGTGACCTTCCCGCCGGACATCCCGCACGACACTGACGTCCGGCCGCATCCGCACATCGGGCTGGCCACCATCACCTATCTGCTGGACGGCGAAATCACCCACCGCGACAGCCTGGGCGTCGAGCAGGTCATCCGGCCGGGCGAGGTGAACTGGATGACCGCCGGGCGCGGGATCACCCACTCCGAGCGCTTCGACGGCATGCGCAAGAGCGGCGGGCGGATGGACGGCATCCAGGCCTGGGTCGCGCTGCCGACCGAGCATGAGGAGACCGAGCCCCACTTCGATCACTACGCCGCGGAGGACCTGCCGGCCTTCGAGGAGCGCGGCGTGTCGCTGCGTCTCCTGGCCGGGGAAGCTTTCGGCCACAAGAGCCGGGTGAAGACCTTCTCGCCGGTGTTCTACGCCCACGCGACGCTTCACGACGGCGGCCAGGTCGCCCTGCCCTCGAACTATTCGGAACGCGCCATCTATATCGCGCGCGGCCTTGTCGAGGCCGAGGGCCAGCTCTTCGACGAGGCCCAGATGCTGGTGTTCGCACCCGGCGAGACGGCCGAGGTCCGGGCCCACGGACCTGCGGAGGTCTTGCTCCTCGGCGGCGAGCCGGTGGGCCCACGCCATATCTGGTGGAACTTCGTCTCCTCGAGGCCCGAGCGGATCGAGCAGGCCAAGGCCGACTGGCGGGAAGGGCGCATCCCCCTGCCCGCCCACGACAAGGACGAGTTCATCCCCCTGCCGGACGAACCCCCGAAGCCCGCCCCGGAGCCGATGTCCTAGAGCGCGTCTTCCGGCACGGCTTCGAGCGGCGGATCCCTGGGCGTGATGAAGCGGGAGAACTTCGGCGCCAGCCATTGCTCGAAGTCGTCGACGAACTCGTAGACCACCGGCACCAGGACCAGCGAGAGCGCGGTCGAGGTCAGGAGGCCGCCAATCACCGCAATGGCCATGGGCTGGCGGAACTCCGCCCCCGCGCCGAGGCCGAGCGCGGTGGGCAGCATGCCCGCCTGCATGGCCAGGGTGGTCATGATGATCGGCCGCGCCCGTTCGCGGCAGGCCTCCATCAGGGCCTGACGCTGGGTGGCGCCGGCCCGCTCGCGCTCGATGGCGTACTCCACCAGCAGAATCGAGTTCTTGGCCGCCAGGCCCAGCAGCATCAGCAAGCCGATCAGCGACGGCAGGCTCAGCGACGCCCTGCCGACCAGCAACGCCAGGAAGGCGCCGGTCACCGCCAGGGGCAGGGCCGAGAGGATGACCGCCGGCTTGAAGAAGCTGCGGAACAGCACGGTCATGACGCCGTAGATCATGAAGAGGCCCGCCACTATGGCCATGACAAGGCCCGAGATCAGCTGGCCGAAGATGCGGTTCTCGCCGAATTGGGCGGGCTGCACCCCCGGCGGCAAGTGTTTCATCACCGGCAGGCGGTTGGCGGCCGCCAGGGCGCCGCCGAGCTGGACCCCGCCCACGCGGTCGGCCTGGACGCTCATTCGCCGCATCCGGCCGTAGCGCTGAATCTGGGCCGGGCCCGCCTCGAACTCCACGTCCGCGACGCTGTCCAGGGTGGTGAAGCCCCCGCCCGTGGTCGGCACCCGGATGGCGCGGATCATGTCGAGGTTGGAACGGGACTTCTCGGAGAGCCGCACGCGGATCGGCACCCGCTGGGAGCCGTCGTTGAACTTGGCGACGTTGGCGTCGATGTCTCCGATGGTGGCCACTCGCGCGACCGAGGCGATGGTGTCGATCGACACGCCCAGGCGCGAGGCCTCGTCGGTCTTGGGGCGGATCACCACTTCGGGACCCACCGGCGGACTGCCGGGCACCGGATTGGCCAGGATCGGCAGGGTGTGCATCTCGCGCTGGAGCTCCAGCGCCGTCTTCTCGAGCAGGGGCCCGTTGTCGCTGGTCAGGGTGACCTGGACCCCGCCGCCGCCGAAGCCGCTGGAGTCGAAGGTGACCTGGGCGTCCGGCACGGTCATCAGCGAGGGACGGACCAGGTCCTTGATCTTGGTGACGGGCGGACGCTCGTCCCGCGACTTCAGGACCACGGTGACCGTGCCCTGGTTCACGGCCGACGAACCCCCGCCGCCGAAGAAGCTGCCGCTCGAGGTCGACCCGACGGTGGCGAAGACATGGGCGGTCTCGGGCCGGTGGGCGACGAGGCTGGTGACGTTGGTGACCAGCTTGTCCATGTCGGCCGGGGTCGCCCCGGGCGGGCCCTGGAGGTCGATGTAATAGTAGTTGGGATTGCCCTCCGGCTGGACGCCCTTGGGCAGCACCACCACCAGCAGCATCGAGGCGAAGAACATCAGGCCGCCGCCGATGATCGACAGCCAACGGTGGGACAGCGCCCATTCGAGCGCCACCTTGTAGGGGCCCTTGAGCGGCCCGCGCTCGTGCGCGTGCGACGTCGGCTTCAGGAAATACGCGGCCAGCAACGGGGTGAGCAGGCGTGCGGTCAGCAGCGAGAACAGCACCGCCACCGACACGGTCAGGCCGAACTCCTTGAAGAACTGGCCCGGGATGCCCGGCATGAACGAGACCGGGAAGAACACCACCACAATGGTGCAGGTGGTGGCCACCACCGCCAAGCCGATGGCGTCCGCGCCCTCGAGCGCCGCGCGATAGGGGCGCGCGCCCGCGTCGACGCGCTTCTGGATGTTCTCGATCTCGACGATGGCGTCGTCGACCAGGATGCCGATGACCAGGGTCAGGGCCAGAAGGGTGATGGTGTTCAGCGAGAAGCCGAAGATCACCATGGCCGCGAAGGTCGGGATCAACGACACCGGCATGGCGATGGCGGTGATCAGGGTGGCGCGCCAGTCCCGGAGGAAGAAGAACACCACCACCGCGGCCAGCAGCATGCCTTCCAGCAGGGTGTGCAGGGTGGCGGTGAAGTTGGCCCGGGTGTTGTCCACCGTCGACAGGACCTTGGTGAACTGCACGTCCGGATGGGCGTGCTCGAGCTTCTTGATCGCCCGGTCGACGTTGTCCTCGACGGTGATGTCTGAGGAGTCGCGGGTCTTCATCACCTGGAAGCCGACCACCGGCCGGCCGTCGAGGCGGGCGAAGCCCTGGACCTCGCTGGAGCCGTCGCCGATCTCGGCCACGTCCGACAGGCGCACATAGCGTCCGCCGGCGATCGGGATCTGCGTGTCGCGGAGCCGCTCCACCGTCTCGGGCGTGCCCAACACGCGCACAGTCTGGCGCCGCCCGCCGACCTCGACCTGGCCGCCGGTCTGGTCGGAGGCGAAACCCCTCAGGGCGTCGTTGATCTGGGGCGCGGTGAGGCCGAAGCCGGACAGCTTGTCCGGATCGACGATGACGTTGATCTCGCGGTTCACGCCGCCGACCCGCTGGACCTGGGCCACCCCGTCTTCCGACTGCAGGGCCCGCGAGATGGTGTCGTCGATGAACCACGACAGGGCCACGTCCGACATCTTGGGACCCGACACCGCGTAGGTGAGGATCGCCTCGCTATCGATGTCCGCCCGCTGAACGGTGGGCGGGTCGATGTCCCGGGGCAAGTTGACCCGCGTCTGGTCCACACGCGTGCGGACCTGATCGGTCATCTTCTGCATGTCCTCGCTGAGCGGGAACTCGATCTGGGTGGTGGAGACGCCCCGGGTGAC
>CAZTMF010000134.1:0-7761 GCA_964614675.1 uncultured Caulobacteraceae bacterium
GGGAACACCAGCCGGGCGGCCGCGTCCCTG
This sequence comes from uncultured Caulobacteraceae bacterium, assembly GCA_964614675.1. GTDB lineage: Bacteria > Pseudomonadota > Alphaproteobacteria > Caulobacterales > Caulobacteraceae > JANWHQ01. Next base: position 31 of record CAZTMF010000134.1, read on the forward strand.
GGCTTCATTCCGCCGTAGACCGCGGCCATCCGGTCGACTTCGGCATCCTGGGCGTCGGTGGCCTGCTTCAACAGCGCCTCGACCTGGGTCTTCATGTCGCCCAGAGCCAGGGTCCGGGCGTCGAGCTTCGCCTCGGCCGCCTGCACCAGGGCGGACTGGACGGCCAGGTCGGCCTCGCGTTGGTCCAGCTGCCGCCTTCGCTCCCCAAGGGATTGAAGGACCTGCAGGTCGCCTGGCGAGACGCCGGCTGCACGGGCCAGCTCCGCGGATGCGGCTGTGCAGGGAGCTGGCGCCGGGGGGCGGGTGGACGACTGCAGGTTCGGCAGGGCCTGGGCGGCGGCGATGCCGCCGACCCCGAGGATGGCCGCGGCGATGATCGCCGCACGCGGCCTCAGCTTGAAGTTCGACTTGGGGCGGCCGACGCTCATATCTTCACCTCGAGAAGGCTTCGCTCCATCTCATCGGCCGTCCTCAGCACCGCCAGGTTCGCCAGGAAGCTCGCGCGGGCGGTGATCTGGTCGAGCTGTTCGGCCACCGGGTCCACGTTCGGCGCCGCCGCCATGCCGCTGCTGTTCGCGAACGGCGCGGACGGATCGTAGGCCTGGACATAGGATGGCGTGACCGGCGCATAGCCGGTCGAGACGCCGCCGGCGCTGGCGGCGCTCTGGGTCACCTGGATCGCCTGGTAGACGGCCGGAGCTCCCGACGACGGCGGCAGGGGCTGGCTCGCGGGCGTTACGGGCACGGGCCCGCGCGTTTCACTGTTGGCCGTGTTCGCGGCGCTCACGTTCAGCCGCGCCACGCTGGCCATCAGTCCCGACAAGGCGGTCGATACGACCGGATTCATGGAGGCGCCCCCGCCCTGGATAGGGGCGAAGTCTTGCCCTGGACGGCCTTAAGGAGCGCCCAAGCAACATGGTGTAGGCGCGCTCACCTTGTTCGCGGCGCGCCTGAAGCGGTCGGCGGACAGTGGGCCGTAGCCGAAGCGCCTCACCCAGGGATCGAGGAACGGCGCCAGAGGCTGTAACTGCCACGCGTAGCGCCGCCATTGTCCCACGCCGTCGCTGTTGAGGCCCCGCGCCAGCTGCGAGGCGCTGGGGGTCGCCACGGCGCTCGACCGGACGCGGTCCGCGAAGGTTTCCAGGGCGTCGGACCAGCCCAGGCCGAGGAAGGCGCAGATCCGGCCCATTTCGCCCTCGAAGTCCTCCACCAGGTCCTCATGGCCGATCGTCAGGGCGGACAGCGACGCCAGCGCGAGCGTCCGGTTCGCGAGCCGCATCGCCACGGCATAGAGCCGCGCCGCTCCCTCCGCGCTCAGGAGCTCGTAGGTGTACCGGTTCATCAGGAACCTGCGCCGGAAGCAGCTCAGGACGACGTCCCGCGGATCCCGCCGCGCGAACAGGATCCTGGCCCCAGGGAACAGACGCGCGATCACCGGCAGGTTCAGCGAGTTCATCGGCTGCTTGTCGACGAACACCCGGCGTTCCAGCTTCGCGCCTGCGGCCGCCACGCGCCGCCAATAGGCCTTGCGGAACACCTCGAGCTCGGAGTCGCTCGCCGCCAGCAACCGGTTCAGCCCGTCCATGCCTGCGAAGGCGCGCAAGGCGTCGATCAGGGGTTCCTGCTCGTCGAGGACCTCGACATCTTCGTGTCCCGCCAGAGCCAGGCCCAGCAGGCTGGTGCCCGAACGGGCGAAGCCCAGGAGGAAGACGTGCGTATTCCCGCCTTCCGACGTCGTGCGGACACCCTCGTTCCCGGGCCAGCCGTTGGCGGGCAGGCGTTCCAGGACCCTGGCCGCCCGTTCGGCGGCCGCCAGGACGCCTTCGCTCCGGAACCGGTCCGCATGGGCGCGGCGCAGCGCCTCGCCCGAGTGGCTCCAGGCCTGGAACGCTTCCTCCGTCCTTCCTTGACCGTCCAGCGCATCGCCCAGGTAGCTGGCCAGCAATGGATCCGGACGCAGCGCCGCCATCAGCTGGCGGATCCGGGCCTCGGCGGCGGCGGGCGAACCGTCCGCCAGCTCGGCCACGGCGAGGGCCACCGCGGCGGGGGCATAGTCCGGCGCGGCATTGAGCGCGGCCCGGGCGTGGTCGCGGGCTTCGGTATGGGCGCCGTAGTGGTTGCACAGTGACGCCATGCCGGCCTTGGCGACGACCTGATCCGGCTGCAGCTCGAGCGCGGCGAGGTAGCTCCGTTCCGCGCTGGCGAGCTGGCCGAGCCGCTCCAGCGCCTGGCCCTTGTTGGCATGGGTTTCGGCATGCCGGGGTTCGACCGGCAGCGCGGTTTCGAGGACGGTCAGCGCCTCCCGGTGACGCTCCAGGGCGAGCAGGCACCGGGCGAGGGCATTGGCGATCGAGACATCCATGGGCCTCAGCGCCATCGCGCGATGCAGATAGGGCAGGGCCTCTTGCAGCTGGTCGGCCGCCTGCAGCGCCATGGCCAGGACGCAGAGCAGCACCGGGTCCTCGACACCCGACGCCAGGGCGTCCCGGGCGATCCGGGCCGAGCCTTCCAGGTCTCCATCGTCGAGCGCCGCAAGAACGGCGCTTACCGTCGCGCCATCCGCCGCCGGAACAGAGCGGTCAGCGCCGTCGCCGGTCGGCGGACCTGACGAGCCGATCCGCAATGGGGTCGGCTTTGAAATATGGATTTGCGCCATGAATCCGGGTCAGGAGCATGTCTAAACCGCGTCCTGATACTCGAAGTCGAGCTTGTCGGAATTGCCGGACAAATATGTAGATGAAAAGTCGCTCTATCTATTCGAATTAATTGAAACGTGCCGTTAGTAAAACTGATAACATGATCGAACTATTTCAAATGACCGGCTTGTCAGCGCTGTCGTTGCTGGCCGGAGCTGATCGTAACGCGTCGATTGCGCCGGCGAGATCTGGATTTCATGTCGGCGACAGAAAGGCGCCGTCCTGCCTCGGGCACGGCTGGGCGCCGGAGTTGGCGGCGTTCGACGCCCGCCGACGCCCGCGTCGCAGGCTGAGGGCTCCGCCGGACATGCGAAAGGCCGCCCGGCTCAGCGGACGGCCTTTCCATTGTCGGTACCGCGAAGCGGCCCGCGACCTTGCCTGGTTAGGCGCGGGCCCCGCTAGCGGAGGCCCAGGCCACGGTCACCGATTGCGATGGATGACAATGAGACACTGGATCACCTCCTTTCAGCTGTTGAACAGGGACTCGGGAATGTAATGAGCATCCCGCGACTGCGAAAGGGCGTCTCAAACTTGCCTTATTGGGCCGCCATGCCCACCCTGCACGGGGATTGCCAGGTCGGGCGTACGGGAAGTCTTCCAGGGAGCCGAGCTTGAGCGTCATCTCTGAGGGCGTTCGTTCCGCCCTGAGCCGCCAGAGATTCCTTGTTCCGAAAGCGGACAGGCGCCTGCGTGCGGCCGTGATCGTCGCCGCCTGCCTGGCCCTCGCGTTCGTCGTCTGCCTGGCGGTGAAGGCCGTCCTGGTGCGCGAGACGGTAGGGGCCCGCGTCCACACCCTGGTCCAGGCGGGCAATGGCGACATCTCGGACGCCCAGCTGACCGCCTTGATGGCTGACGCCGGCCCCGGCGCCCTCCACATCGCCTCGAATCACAATCCCGATGTCCTGCCGGACTTCGGCCGCCCGCTCGGCTGGAAGCGGCTAGAGGTCAGGAGCCCGCCCCGACTCTGGCTCGGCCGGCTCTCCATGGAGGAGGCCCAGCGGGTCAATGGGGTCCTGCCGGACGCGGGCGTCGCCAATCCGGCGGCCGATCCCTTTGTCCTGCGGGCGAACGCGGCCGAGAAAGCCGCTGCCCTGCAGTGCCTTACCGCCGCCATCTACTATGAAGCCGCGCTCGAGCCCCGCGCCGGACAGGAGGCCGTGGCCCAGGTGGTGCTGAACCGGATGCGCCATCCGGGCTATCCGAAGTCGGTCTGCGGCGTGGTCTTCCAGGGCTCCGACCGCCCCGGCTGCCAGTTCTCGTTCGCCTGCGACGGATCGATGTCGCGATCGCCGGTGCAGTGGGCCTGGCGCAACGCCAGGGACGTGGCCGAGCAGGCCCTGGACGGTTTCGTGATGAAGCAGGTCGGGACGGCGACCCACTATCACACCGACTGGGTGGTGGCGTCCTGGACGCCGACCTTGCTGAAGATCGGCCAGATCGGCGCCCACATCTTCTTTCGGCCGATCGGACCCGATGGCGATCCATCGGAGTTCCGCGTCCGCTACAGCGGCGGCGAAGCCCTGGCCTCCAGGACGGACCTGATCGGCAGGCCCGCCCTCCTGACGAACGCGGCGACCCAGCTGGTGAAGACCGGGGGGCCGGGGACGGTCACGGTCCCGCGCTCCTTCCTTCGCGACGGCCGGACCATGGTGCTTCCCGGCTCGGTGGTGATCCTGACCCACCTGCGCAACCCGAACGCGGCGGCGACGCTCGCCGTGCCGCCCATGCACGCCATGATCGCCGCGCGCGCGGCGGCGGCCCGGGCCGCCATGGCGGGCGGCCGCGCCGATGCCGACAACGAGGCCGTGGCCGTTCAGGCCGCCCCCCCGACGCGTCCGCCGGCGCCGGCGCTCAAGACCATGCCCGGTCCCGGGGGCTTCGAGACCCTGTCCTCGCTCTCGAGCGGCGGCTGAGGCGTTCGTGACCGCCGCCGCAACGCGCTGGGACCCGGCCGTCTACGAGCGCTACAAGACCTATCGCGACCGGCCCGCGCTCGACCTGATGCTGCGCCTCCCGCGGGACCTGCGGCCGCGGGAGATCTGGGACCTGGGCTGCGGGACCGGCGAACACGCCGCGGTGTTGAAGCGCCGCCACCCGGCCGCGCAGGTGCACGGGCTGGATTCCAGCCCGGAGATGCTGGCCGAGGCGCTGGCCAGGTCCGACAAGGTCGAATGGCTGCGGGCGGACATCGCCTCTTTCGATCCCCCGATCCCCCCGGACCTGATCTTCACCAACGCCGCCCTGCACTGGCTGTCGGACCATGAGGACCTGTTCCCAAGGCTGGCGGGCATGCTGGCCTCCGGCGGCGTCTTAGCCTGCCAGATGCCCATGAGCTTCGAGGCGTCCTGGCATGTGGCGATGCGCGAGACGGCCGCGGACGGACCCTGGGCGGCCCGGCTCGCCGATGTGCGCGGCGTCCGCCAGGTCGCGCCGGCGGAGGCCTATTACGACTGGCTGGCCCCCTTGGTCGCGGACCTCGACATCTGGAGCACCGTCTACCTGCATGTGCTGCAGGGCGACGATCCAGTGGTCGACTGGATGCGCGGCACGGGCCTGCGCCCGTTCCTGCAGGCCCTCGATGGTCCGGAGCAGGAGACGGCGTTCCTCGACGCCTATCGGGTCCGGCTGGCCAAGCTGTTCCCGCCGCGCGCAGACGGCGCGACGCTTCTGCCGTTCCCGCGGCTGTTCATCGTCGCGAGGCGATGACTCGAAATTCAAATATCAGGGGCGCGTTCGGGCCACGGGGCCGCGCACACTTCCGCCTAACGCGCCCCGGTCGACCTTCCGCCGGTCCTCCAGGGTGGCCCGGCGGCGCAGCTCGGTGATCGGCCTCTCCAGCTTGGCCAGGGCCTCCATGGCCGAGCGGTAGCCGGCCTCGACGGCCGGCTCGTAGGCTTTCCAGTCGCGGATTTCGATGGGGCCGATGTCCGGGGCGATGAAGACGTCGACATAGTCCTTGGCGGCGGCCTGCTCGTGCGAGGTCGAGATCGTGGCGGTGCGCATCAGGATCGAGACGATGGGCGGGCCGCGCTTCCAGTCGCCTGAGGCGAACCAGCGCCAGGCGTTGGCTGGAGGCTCGATGTCCTCGGCGGTGAGGCCGCGCGCCTCGGCCACATCGACGCCAAGGATCGGGCCCTGGTGCATCGAGCGCATGATGTCGGTGGGGAAGTTCTTGGTGATCGCGCCGTCGACCAGAACATGGCCGCCTTCCGTGAGCGGCGGCAGGATGCCGGGCAGTGCGACGGTGGCCTGCAAGGCGCGCCGCAGCTTGCCGCGCCGGTGCAGGTGGTAGGCGCCGGCGGTCAGGTCGCTGGAGACGCAGATGTAGGGCAGCCAGAGGTCGGGGATCTCGACTTCGCCGAAATGCTCCTTGAGGCGGTGGCGGACCTGAAGGCCCCGGGTCATCGCGACCATGGGGAAGGCGACGTCGCTCAGGGGATTAGAGTCCACGAAAGCCTTGCGGATGCGCCAGTCGAGCTCGGCGTCGTCCCAGCCCATGGCGACGCCCGCCGCGATAATGGCGCCCATGGAGGCGCCGCCGATCAGGTCGACGGGAATGCCGGACTCGTGCAGGGCGCGGACGACTCCGATGTGGGCGTAGGCCCGGGCGCCGCCACCCGACAGCACCACGCCCACCGACTGGCCGACCAGGATCCGCGCGAGACGGGCGATGTCAGGCTTGGAGTGTTCGCGCAGGTGCAGGAGCCGGTTGGCCGGGGCGACATCCAGCCAGGCGTCCGAGCCCGAAGGCAGATGGATCCCGGAGTTCTGCATCAGGATCAGGTCGATCAGCTGTTGCTCGATCAGCGGCGGCGAGGCGTAGAGCTCCACCTTTCTCGGCGGCGCATCCTGGCCGCGCCCGATGCCGAACAGCCGGTCGACCTGCCGTCCGACGATGGCCTTCCAGGCAGCCTCGTCGTCCTCGGCGGCGTAGAGCACGATGTCGTGGCTCTCCTCGAGATTGGAGAACCATTCGGTCGGCGCGCTCTGCACCTCGGAACCGGCGGAGACCACCGAATAGCCGAGCGAGGCGATCTCCATCTCCAGCGCCTCGACCAGCTCGCGGGCGCGCACCCTGGGCGACAGGGCGGTGAAGCCGAACACCGCCGGCTCGGAGACCCCGCCCACGCCGGTGCGCCGGGCGCGCAGGATCATCAGGTGCGCCAACTCGGCCATCACCGTCGGATCCTTCTGGATCGCGTTCAGGAAGGCTTGGCGCGGCAGGGCCATCAGCTCGCTGTCGCGCAGGGCCATGACCGTGGCGGTGTGGGGCGTGCCGGCGATCATGGCCATCTCGCCGGCCGGCTCGCCCGGCCGGATCACACCGATGAAGTGTGGCTCCTGGCCCTCGTTCCGCTGGACCACGCCCAGCCGTCCGGCGACCAGGAAATAGAGCCGGTCGGCGTCCTCGCCGGTATGGAACAGCACCCGACCGCCGGGCAGCGAGAACCACGCCGCCTCTGGCGCGCGTTTATGACCCAGGAACAGCCGGGCGAGGGCCGTGTCCTCCAGGTTTCCAGGCAGATCGACCACGGACGAAGCCTAGCCTCAGCCGAGAGTCGCGGCCAGCGCTCGCTCACCGGGGTTTCGACTCGTCGTCCAGGCCTCTACGATCAATCCCATGCCTGAGCTCAAGTCCTCCGTGGATCCGCGCTCGCCGACCTTCCGGGCCAACGCCGCGCACAACCGGTCCCTGGCGGAGCAGCTGCGGGCCCGCACCGCTGAAGCGGCGCTGGGCGGGCCCGAGACCGCGCGCCAGAGGCACGCCGGCCGCGGCAAGCTCCTGCCGCGCTAACGTGTCGAGCGGCTGCTGGATCCCGGAACGCCGTTCCTGGAAGTCGCGCCCCTGGCCGCCTACGACCTCTACGACGGCGAGGCGCCGGGCGCAGGGTTGATCACGGGCGTCGGCCGCGTCTCGGGGCGCGAGGTGATGATCGTCGCCAACGACGCGACGGTGAAGGGCGGGGCCTATTTTCCCCTGACGGTGAAGAAGCACCTGAGGGCCCAGGAGATCGCCCAGCAGAACCGGCTGCCC
>CAZTMF010000135.1:0-7683 GCA_964614675.1 uncultured Caulobacteraceae bacterium
CTGGTACGTGCCGCCCTTCATCGCCCAGGCGGCGATGGACACCGGCGTGGCGCGCCGGCCGATCGAGGACATGGACGGCTACCGCGCCGACCTGGCCCAAAGGCTCGATCCCACCGCCGCCTTCCTGCAGAAGATCTCGGGCGCCGTTTCGGGCAGCTCGAAGAAGAAGCGGATCGTCTTCGCCGAGGGCGAGGACACCACCGTCATCCGCGCCGCCCTCGCCTTCCAGAACCAGGGGCTCGGCAAGTCCATCCTGCTGGGGCGCCAGGAGCTGATCGAGCAGAACATGGCCGTGGCCGGGATCGATCCGAAATCGGCCAACCTCGAGATCATCAACGCCCGGGTCTCGGACCACAACGCCGACTACGTCGACTACCTCTACAAGCGCCTGCAGCGCGACGGCTTCCTGATCCGCGACGTGCAGCGGCTGGTGAACCTGGACCGCAACACCTTCGCCGCCGCCATGGTCGCCTTCGGCCACGCCGACGGCATGGTGACCGGCGTCACCCGGCCGTTCGACCGCTGCCTTAACGAGGTGCTGAGGGTCATCGATCCCGCGCCGGGCGGACGCGTGATGGGCATGACCATCGTCCTGGCGCGCGGCCGCACCCTGTTCATCGCCGACACCAACGTCACCGAACTGCCGGGCTCGCACGACCTGGTCGAGATCGCCCGTGAGGCGGCCAACGCCGTGCGCCGGCTGGGTCACGAGCCGCGCGTGGCCTTCCTGTCCTATTCCACCTTCGGCCAACCGGTCGGCGAACGTTCAGCCCGGGTGCGCGAAGCCGTGGCCGAAATGGACCGGCTGGGGAACCTCGACTTCGAATACGACGGCGAGATGCCGCCGGACCTGGCGCTGGATCCCTGGCTCAGGGGCAACTACCCGTTCATGCGCCTGACCGACGCGGCCAACATCCTGATCATGCCAGCCATCCATTCGGCCTCGATCTCGACCAAGCTGGTGCAGGCGCTGGGCGGCGCCACGGTGCTGGGGCCGGTGCTGCTCGGCCTCTCGGGCTCGGTGCAGATCTGCCCCCTGTCGGCCTCGGTCTCGCAGATCATCAACGCCGCCATGGCGGCGGCCTACGACGTGAGGGCCCGCGCGGACCGTTAGGGCGGTTAGCCGCCTTTCGGAACCAAGGTCGCGAGCGCGCGCGACAGCCGACCGTCCTGCGCAATAGCCGCAAGCAATCCATCGTGCCGGAGTCCGTCCACCTCGAGCCATCGACAGAGGTGGGCGTAGCGCGCCGCTCGCCGGCTGTCTGCATAGGGGACCAACCCGTCCTCGCGGCTGACGATAAAGAGCACCGGTACGCGCAGCTTCGTCAGGTTCTCCGCGACTTCGAAACGGTTACGGGTCCAAGGCAGCCGCTCTATCAGCGGCCAACCAAGGTGCTCAGCGATGGCGCCCGGCAAGCTCGTGAAGGGCGAAACCAAGGCAAGGGCGGCCACTGGCCGCACCGCGCTAAGCTGGGCGGCGGGCGCATCGCCAAGCGATTGCCCGAGCACGATAACTCTCTGGGCCCCGATCCCTTGACGCCGAAGCCAGTCATAGGCGGACACCGCATCTTCGGTGAGGCCTGCCTCGCTTGGCCGACCGGAGCTGCGGCCGTAGCCGCGATAGTCGAACAACAGGACGCCGAAGCCGTCGCGTCGCAGCCTGGCCGCTACGGAAGCGCGGGCGCAGACGTTCGCCGACCGTCCATGCGCGATGAGCACCACGGGCGCGGCTGAGTCGTCAGGTGGAAGCCACAAGGCGGAAAGGTGGTCGGCGGAGCCTGAGCGGATGTCGGCCTCCTGCGCACCAGCCAAGCCGCATGCTTTTGGAGCTGAAGGCGTCAGAGCCGCCGGCCGGTAGACGAAGGCCGAAATCCAGTCGAACGCCGACAACACGATCAGCGCCGTCACCGTCGCAGCGGCTGCGATCGAAAGTGTGATCCGGGCGCGCACCCGACAAGGTCTAGCACACGGCGCTAGGCTGGCGCGGCGGCCGCCGCCCGCCGGGCGTGCTCGGCCCGTCCGAGCAGGAGGCAGAGCACCAGGGCCGGCAGGCCCACCAGGCCGCAGCCGATGAAGAAGATCGCATAGGCCGGCATCAGGCCGTAGCTGGCCTGCAGACCCTCGACGATCACGCCGGAGAAGCCCTTCACCACCTTGCCGATCCAGGCGTAGGACGAGCTCAGGAGGGCGTACTGGGTGGCGGTGTAGCCCAGGCTGGTCAGGCTCGACATGTAGGTCACCAGCAGCACCCCGGCGGCGCCGACGCCGAAGTTATCGAAGAACATGACCATGGCGAACAGCCAGTGGTGCGGCCCGAGCAGGGCCGGCAGGGCGAAGGAGGCGATCGCCAGTCCCTGCAGCAGGGCGCCCACGACCAGGCCGCGCATCCGGCCGAGGCCCGCGGCGATCAGGCCGCCCCCGGCGATGCCGCAGAGGGTGCCGGCCAGGCCCGCCGAGAGTCGGGTCTCTCCCACGAAGGCCTTGGCGAAGCCGAGGTCGTGATAGAAGGGCGTCGCCATCGGGCCCATCATGAACTCGGGCAGCCGATAGAGGGTGATCATCAAGAGCATCACCAGGGCGAGGACGCCGTAGGTCTGGAAGAACCTGACGAACGGCCCCACCACGGAATCGATGAAGCCGCGCGGCGTCCAGAGCGGGCGCTGGCCGGCCATGACCTCGTCCGCGCGGGCCGGCTCCTTGACCAGCAGGGTCGCCGCGACGCCGACCAGCATCAGCGCGGCCATGATCTCGTAGGACGGCGACCAGCCCAGGTGCTGGGCGAGGATCAGGATCAGGGCGTCGCTGGCCAGCACGGCGAAGCGATACCCGAGCTGGAAGGCGCCGGTGAACAGACCCAGCTCCTCCTCGTCCTCGGCCGCCTCGATGCGCAGGGCGTCGACCGAGATGTCCTGGGTGGCGGAGGCGAAGGCGACCACCAGCGCCGCCGCGCCCAGGGCCACGAGCCCTCCGGCCGGGCCGATCAGCGACATGGCGACGAGCCCGCCGATCAGCACGATCTGGGTCAGCAGCAGCCAGCTGCGCCGGCGGCCCAGGCGGCCGAGGCCGGGCGGGCTGACCCGGTCCACGATCGGCGCCCAGAGGAACTTGAAGGAATAGGCCAGGCCCACCCAGGAGATAAAGCCGATGGCCTTGAGCGAGGTCCCCTCGTCCCTGAGCCAGTAGCCCAGGGTCGCGGCGGTGAGCAGGAACGGCAGGCCCGAGGAGAAGCCCAGGCCGAGCATGATGGCCACCCGAGGCCGGCCCAGGGCGCGCAGGACTTCCAGAAGGCTGCGTCTGGTCCTCGGCGTCGCCGCCTTCGACTCGGTCATGGACTTCCGACGCCTCCCCCCGATCAGGAGGCGAGCTTGGCGTCTGGGCTGCGGTCCGTAAAGCCTGGGCGCAGGAAGCGGCCCAGGAGCGCGTGCAGGGCGGCCGGTTCCAGCGGCTTGGTCAGGAAGTCATCCATGCCCGCGTTCAGGCAGGCCCTGCGGGCGTCGTCGAAAGCGTCGGCGGTCAGGGCCGCGATCGGCGTGTTCACCCCCATGCGGCGCATGATGCCCGCGACCTCGATTCCGCCCATGCCGGGCATGCGCAGGTCCAGCAGGATCAGGTCGTAGGCGCGGGCGGAGACGGCCTCGACTGCCTCGGGCCCGTTCCTCGCCTGGTCGACGACGCAGCCCTCGCGCTCCAGCAGGGCCCGGGCGAGCAAGGCGTTGATGGTGTTGTCCTCGGCCAGCAGGACCCGCGCGCCCGAGCCTGCGGCGAGCCGCGCTCGCTCGTCCTCATGAGACGCCGAGACCGGACGCATGCCGGCTTCGCCCAGCACCGCCATCAGGCGCGTGGCCACCGACTGGCGGCGCAGGGGCTTGATCAGATAGCCGGCGAAGCCGCTGCGGCGCAGGGCGGGAATGCGCGTTCGCATCTCGGGACCTAGCAGCACGATGGAAGGCCGGCCTGCCAGGGGCGAGGGCCTGCGCCTGGCGAGGGCCGGGAAATCGACCAGGGCGGGGAGTCCGGCGGGCGCAGCGGCGGCGGCCTTGGCGTCGGCGAAGATCAGGGGATCGCCGCCGCAGGCCTTGACCTGGCGGGCCGCCGCCTCGGCCAGCAGCGGCGTCGGCGAGACGATGACGACCTGCGCGCCGCCCAGCGGCCGGTCGCGGTCGGCGGAATCGGAGATCCGGAAATCCGCCTCGAAGGAGAAGCTCGATCCCTGGCCCGGCGTGCTGTCGAGGCCGACCCTGGCCTCCAGGGCGTCGGCCAGGCGCCTGACGATGGCGAGCCCGAGGCCAGTGCTTTCCACGCCCGCGGATGACGCATCGCCCTGGATGAACGGCTCGAAGACGCGTTGGCGATCCTCGGCGGAGATGCCAGGGCCCGTGTCACGGACGGTGAAGCGCACCCGTACGTGATCGGGCGCGGCCCGGCCGTCGGACGGATCGGCGGCGATGAGCACGGCGCCCGTCTCGGTGAACTTCACGGCATTGCCGGCGAGATTGAACAGCACCTGCCTGAGGCGCCCCTCGTCGGCCAGGATGTGCGGCAGGCCCGGATGGCAGACCCAGGCGATCTCCAGTCCCTTGGCGTGGGCGCGGGGCGACAGGATCTCGGTCACGCCCTGAAGCAGGCGCTCGATGTCCGTGGGCGCAAGGTGCAGCTCGAGCCCCGTGGCCTCGATCCGCGCCAGATCCAGCATCTGGTTGACCAGGCCCAGCAGGTGCTCGCCGGACTCTTCCAGCGCCGCCACATAGCTGCGCTGGGCCGCGTCGAGCCGCGTGGCGCCCAGAAGCCGCGCCATGCCCAGCACGCCGTTCAACGGCGTCCTGAACTCGTGGCTCAGGGCCGCGAGGATCATCTCGTCGGAACGGCCGAGACCGCTCGCCCCCTTGCGCGCCCGCTTGGTCATGGGCGCGGAAGCTAGCGTCCGGGGCTTAAATTTGGGTGAGGCCCGGCTCCGGACGGCGGAAGATCATGTTGTAGATCCGTACGCCCTTGTGCTCGCGCACCTGATTGCCGACCACGTTTTCGTCCTGGACCAGGCCCGCGGCCTGGAAGGCCGAGGCGATCTCGCGCACCTCCGCCGCATCGTTCAGGTCCATCTCGACCAGGACCGAGCGGCAGGTCCTGAGGACGTTCGCAGCCCCGGCGACCACGGCGGGTTCGTTGCCGTCGACATCGATCTTCAGATGGTCGGGCGCGGGCGCGCCGAACTGCGAACACAGGCTGTCGATCGAGACCCCAAGGGAGGCCTGCAGGAACGCTGGGTCGAAGCGCCCCCGGAAGTCCACGGCTTCACCGAAGGTGTGGCGCGCGCTACCCGCTTCTTCGCTGCGCATGTTCAGGTCCGCCAGCCGTAGCGTCCGGTCCAGGGCGACGCAGAGGGCCCGGACCTGGCGATCCAGGCCGTTGGCGACGATGTTGCGGTTCAGCACATGGTAGTTGGCCGCCGAAGGCTCGAACGCCAGCACCGTGACGTCGCGCATCACCGCCGCGTAGAGGGAGTAGACCCCGACGTTCGCCCCCACGTCCCAGAACACCTCGCCCGGGGCGAAGCCATCGATCCAGGTGATCGTGCCAGGCTCCTTGGTCAGCACGGTGCGCGCGCGGTCCAGGCAGATCGCGTTGGGGCAATCGAACACGATCGATCGGCCGTGGTGGGTAAGCTCGTAGGCGGTCTCGCTCATAGCGGGACGTGGCCCGGGACGGTCGCCGGATTCACTGCCAAAGCTCTCACTCAGATGCCCCACCCCGCGCCTATCTCGCTGGAAACGGCTTGACCCGCAACCAGGGCCGGCCGCGTGAGACCCTCAGGAGCGGGCCAGGAGGCGTTCAGCCACGCCGAGCCCTCAGCGGCGCGCCAGGACCGTCGCTATCGGATCGCGACGACCGCATGGCCGCGCTTGTGGCCGCCCTCCGCCAGCCGATGGGCCTCGACGATGTCCTCGAACGGGAAGACCTTGTCGATCACCGTCCTGATCGCGCCGGACTCGACGAGCGCCTTGATCGAGGCGGCGCTTTCCCTCGGGCTTCCCTTCGCCGGGGCCATGGTGACCTTCCGTGCGCCGGCGCGGCGGCCCAGGAAACCGCCGAGCAGAGGCACGAACAGCAGGGGCATGGGCGCGCAGGTGAGATAGATCCCACCCCGCTTTAGCGCCTTCAGCCCGCGCCGGAAGCTGCTCTTGCCGACCGTCTCGAAGATCACGTCGTAGACCGGGCCGGCGGACGCGAAGTCCTCGCGGGTGTAGTCGATCACGGCGTCGGCGCCGAGCGAGCGCACCGTCTCGAGATTCCGCGTGCTGCAGACGCCGGTGACCTCGGCCCCCAGGCGCCTTGCGATCTGCACCGCGAAGACGCCGACGCTGCCGGAGGCGCCATAGATCAGCACCTTCTGGCCGGGCTGGATCTCAGCGCGCCGGAGGAAGGCCCAGGCCGTGAGAGCGCCGAACATCACCGCGGCGGCCTGCTGGAAGTCCATGTTGACGGGCTTGCCGGCGATCGGTCCGTCCTCGGGCGCGCAGAGGTATTCGGCGTGGGCCCCCATCCTCAACAGCGTCGATCCGAACACCGCGTCCCCCGGCTTGAAGCGGGTCACCGAGCGCCCGACCTCTTCGACCACGCCGGAATATTCCATGCCGAGGATCGGGATCTTCCCGGGGCGGGTCAGGCCGGTGAAGAACCGGGCGATGAACGGATCGGCCTTCCGAAGGCGCCAGTCGGCGGCGCAGACGGTGGTGGCGTGCACCCGCACCAGCACCTCGTTCGGCCCCGGAACCGGCCTGGGGACCTCTTCGATCCGGACCACCTCCGGCGGCCCGTAGCGATGGTAGACCGCAGCTTTCATTGGCCAATCACAAGAGGCCCCGCGATTGGTTTAGTGTTATAGTTATGTACAACACCTGACGCAAGCTCTGGCTGCCGTTCGGCAGCGACGGGCGACCGAAAGCTTGGGCGATCAGGCGTGCAAGGCGTCGCGGGCTGCGGCGCGCGCTTCAACCCTCCGATAGATCAACGCCTCCGCCACATGCAGCCGGCGCACGGCGTCCGAGCCGTCGAGGTCGGCGATGGTGCGGGCGAGGCGCAGGGTGCGGGTCCAGCCGCGGGCGGTGAGGCCGGTCGCCTCGGCCGCGCGGGTGAGCAGGGCTTTGCCGGCGGCGTCGGGGGCGGCGACGGAGTCCAGATCCTGGCCCTCCAGGCGGCTGTTCAGGGTTCCGGCGGCGCGGCCTGCCTGGACCTCGCGGGCGTGGGCGACGCGGGCGGCGGCCTCGGCCGTGCCCTCGGCGGGCGGCGGCAGGCCGAGGTCGGCCGCGGTGACGGGCGGGACCTCCACCTGCAGGTCGATGCGGTCCAGGAACGGCCCGGAGATGCGGCCCTGGTAGATGGTCTGGCAGCGGGGTCCGCGGCCGCAGGCGCCCCGGCCGGCGCCGCCGAGGCCGCATTTGCAGGGGTTCTGGGCGGCCACGAGCTGGAATCTGGCGGGGTAGCGGACGTGCGCGTTGGCGCGGGCGACGACCACCTCGCCGGTCTCCAGCGGCTGGCGCAGGCTGTCCAGCGCCTGGGGCGCGAACTCGGGGAGCTCGTCGAGGAAGAGGACCCCATTGTGCGCCAGCGAGGCCTCGCCCGGCCTGGCCTTGAGGCCGCCGCCGGTCAGGGCGGCCATGCTGGCGGAGTGATGCGGGGCGCGGAACG
>CAZTMF010000136.1:0-7654 GCA_964614675.1 uncultured Caulobacteraceae bacterium
GCGGTGATGGTGGTGGCGACGTCGCCGCGCGTCACCGGCGCGGTCACATAGCTCGGCGGCGGCGCGCGCACGGCGAACCACCAAGTCCCGGCGCCAAGGGCGACGACCGCCGCAGCGAGGATCAGTCCAACGAGGCGCCAGTTCCGCAGTCTCATGCGACGCAATTAGCCCGCCAGAGGCTTCACGCGCCTTGATCTTCCACAACCGAACCGCCTTGCGGCGCTAGAGCAGCGCCAGCAGCTTGGCGTCCCAACCGTAGGCGTCACGTCTGAAATTGGCCTGGCCGTGGTCGTCCGCGAACACCGTCCAGTAGAAGACGAATACGGGCGTCGGCGCCGGCAGATCGACGCGCTGGGTCTTGCCGAGGGCGATGAGCCCATCGACGCGCAGGTCGTTCCAGCCTGGCGCGCCCTGCAGCAGCCGCTTGGCCAGGGCGTTCGGCTGTTCCAGCCGCATGCAGCCGTGGCTGAGCGTGCGGACGTCGCCGGCGAACAGGGAATGCGCCGGCGTGTCATGCAGATAGACGCCGAAGCTGTTGCCGAGATCGAACTTTATTGTCCCGAGCGCGCACTTCGGTCCGGGCAGTTGCTGGAGTCCGCCGCCCGGCTTCACTACGAAGCCCTCGCGCGCCATGTAGCCAGGATCCCTGCGGATCTTCGGCCAGATCTCCTTCACCGCGATGTCCTGGGGCACGTTCCAGGGAGGGTTGAAGACGATCGCCCGGATCCGATCCTGGAACATCGGCGTCTGCTTGGACGGCTTTCCGACGATCGCCTTCATCTCCAGGGCGGGCTTGTCGGTGTCGTAGAGGGCCAGCGTCTGGGCGGCGATGTTCAGCTCGACGCGGTAGGGCGGAAGCTGGCGCGAGACCCACCGCCAGCGCTCGAGATTGGCGCGGATCTGGCCGAGACGGGTCTCCAGCGGAACGTTGAGCGCCTGAAGGGTCGCCGCGCCGACCGCGCCGTCCGGCGTCAGGCCGTAGCGCGCCTGAGCGCGGGAGACCGCATCGCCCAGGGCCTGGTCATAGGTGTCCGGCGGAGCGGCCTCGCCCGGCGCAGGGGCTTTCGCCTCGACGGGGGCCGGCGTCGCTGGGTCCTCCACCGCCAAACGGCGGCGGAGCGCCGTCACCCGCTCGCCGGCCACGCCGAGCTTCATGGACGGGCCTTTCGGCAACGCCTGCCAGCCGCCGTGGGCCGCGATGCCCCGATAGCGTGCGTAGATTTGCACGAGGGTCGAATAGCGAGGGTCGAAAGGGGGCAGGCTCGCGGCCCAGGCCGCGAGCCGGTGTTGGGTCAGAGCCGCGGCGAAGTCCGTCTTGGCGTCGTAGCGCGGAGGCCGGATCGCCCAGTCCGCGGGAAAGGCCGAGAGCCGCTGTCCGCGCTGGGCCCGGGCATAGGCGATCGCCGCCCCTTCCAGCCTGGCCTCCGCGGCGGCGCGGACCGCGGGGTCGGCTGCGTCCAACTGGGCCTCCGGGACGCCGAGCGCGAATTCGTCGGGCCCGAAGCCCTGCGCCTCGGCGGTATGGAGCAGGGCCAGCAGCGCCTGGGCGTCCTGCCGCCCCAGCGCCGGAACCGCGGGCGCGGAGGCGGGGGTCGGAGCGGATTGGGGAGCGGCGGCGGCGGGGACGATCGCGACCAAGACGGCGGCGAGGAGAAGCGACGAACGAGGAGACATGGGCGGACCCGGCAAGGAAAGACCCACCAAGTCACGGTCCGCGCCGAATTCCCTTGCGCTTGCGCAACCCGGAACTCGACGTGCGCCGCGGAGTCGCGGACTAGCGCTGCGCGCCCGGCCCGCGCGACGCGGTCATTTGGCGGGCTCGGGCGCGGAAGGTTGGGGCTGCACCCGCCGCGGGCTCACCGGCAGGGGCGCGCGCGGGGTGATCCTCTCGGCGAATCTGGTTTCCAGATCCGTGAACTCGCGCCTCATCCTCGTGCCTGAGACGACCGTCAGCACTGCTATGGCGATGACCAGGATCAACAGGATCACCGCAGCGATGACTGAACCGTCGGGGCGGCCATGGCGACGATCGATTGTGGACATGACGATCTCCTCCGCGTCTGCGCCCTATGGCGCCGGTCCAGGGCCACCGCCTTGACCTGGCGCAAGCCGGAGGTTTGGCGCGGGCGGGAACCTCGCCTAGAGTCCCCGGCATGATCCCTCGTTTCCTTGAGGCGTTGTTGCCTCGGCGCACCCGCGCCGAGGCGCGGGCTTCCACGTCCCCGGGCGGCGCGCTCTATGCGATCGGGGACATTCACGGCCGCCTCGACCTTCTGGAGCCTCTGCTGGACGTGATCCGGCGGGAGGCGGACCAGCGCCCCGGGACCATCGTGGTCGGTCTCGGAGACTACGTGGATCGCGGCCAGGATTCGCGCGGTGTGGTCGACCGGCTGCTGGACCTGGCCGCGCAGCCCGAGATCGAGGCCCGCTTCCTGCGCGGCAACCACGACCAGATCCTGCTGGACTTCCTGGCCGACCACAGCCTCGGGCCGTACTGGAGCCGGGTGGGCGGGCGAGAGACCCTGCTCTCCTATGGCGTCGAGACGCCGGCCACGCGCAAGCACATGGAAGAGTGGCGATCGGCCCGGGACGCTTTCGCGGCCAATCTGCCCGAACGGCATCTGGCCTTTTTCCAGGACCTCGGCTTCTCGTTCAGCTGGGGCGACTACTTCTTCGCCCACGCCGGCGCCCAGCCCGGGACGCCGCTCGAAGAGCAGACGGAACAGGACCTGATGTGGATCCGCCAGCCGTTCCTGGACGACGAGCGCCGGTTCGACCGGATCGTGGTGCACGGCCACACGCCGGCCGAGGACGCCCATGCCGACCATCGCCGCGTTGGCCTCGACACCGGCGCCTACATGACCGGCGTCCTGACCGCCTGCCGCTTCGAGGGCGAGGAGCGTCGCCTGATCCAGGCCGTGGAGAACGCGAATGCGGCGCCGGATATCCGCACCCGTTCGCTATGATTTTTCGGGCGTAGCCGGGGGATCCGCCGAGGCCGACGTCCCTGCCCTCTTAAACCCCTGGCTCCGTGATGGACACTAACGGGCAGGCATGGAGGTCCGGAGCTTGAGTGCTGTCCAGCGTCGAGCGACTTCCCGGGGCAGCCGCGAGAGCGAAGCCGTCCTGATGGATCGCATCCGCGCCAAGGACGTGGACGCGTTCGAGGAACTCTATCGCAGCTACCGCAGTCGTCTGGCGCGCTTCCTGTTCAAGCTCGTGCATCGGCCGCATCTGGTGGAAGAGGTCCTCGACGACACCCTGATGGTGGTCTGGGACCGGGCCCATTCCTTCAACGGCGAGAGCAAGCTCTCCACCTGGATCTTCGCCATCGCCTACAGGAAATCGATGAAGGCGCTGCGCAGTCACCAGGACCCGGTCGAGGACAAGGCGGCGGAGGAGCGGGTCAGCCTTGAGCCGACCCCGGAGGACCAGTTCGCGCGCGATCGGACTCGGGCGCTGCTGCTGCAGGCCATGGCCGAGCTCTCGCCCGAGCACCGGGCGGTCGTGGAGTTCACCTACTTCCACGAGATGGGCTACCAGGAGATCGCCGAGATCATGTCGTGCCCGGTCGGCACGGTGAAGACCCGCATGTTTCACGCGCGGCGCCAGCTGAGGCGCCGATTGGCCGGCGAACTGCCGGACTGGCTATAGGAACACCCCAATGGTGGACATCATCCGCCTCAACGGCGACCCCCACGCACAGGTGCAGCGTCTGTTGCCCTGGTATGTGAACGGCGCGCTCGTGGGCGAGGACCAGGCCCAGGTCGAGGGCCACCTGGCCGACTGCCCCGAATGCCGCGAGGACTTGAAGGCCGAGCAGGCCCTGGCGCGCCAGATCCGCACCCTGCCGAACGATGTCGAGCGCGGCTGGGCGGCGCTGAAGGCGCGTGTCGAGGGCTCTGGTCGCGACCAGGGCAAGGACGCGGCCCGCCCGCTGTTCGGACGCCGCATAACTCTAGGCTGGGCCGTGGCGGCCCAGGCCGCGAGCCTTGCCGTGCTGATCCCGATCGTGGCCCTCACCCTGTCGCGGCCCCAGCCGCTCTATCGGACCCTCGGTTCGGCTCCCAGCGCCGCTTCGGGCAACCTGGTGGTGATCTTCAAACCCGACTCGTCGGAGCAGACCTTGGGGGCGATCCTGACGCGGAACCGGGCCCGGATCGTTGATGGCCCCACATCCACCGACGCCTATGTGCTGCACGTGGCGCAGGATCGCCGCGCAGCGGTGCTGGCGCGCCTGAAGAGCGACCGCAACATCTCCCTGGCCGAGCCGATCGACGGGGACTCTCGTTGACCAATCCTCTCGCCCTCCTCCGGCGCGCCGCCATCCTCCTGACCGGCGTCCTGGCGTTTGGGCTCGCTACGGCCGAAGCCGCGCCGCCGCCAGCGGCCGCGCACGCGCTGCAGGCGACCGGCCGCGAGATCCTGGTGATGCTCCGCATTCCGCCGGACCACCACCGGCCGAACTCGACCTACGGCGGCGAGTACGGCGACCAGTTCACCATCGCGGCGCGGCGCGGCGTGGCCCAGAAGATCGCCCGCCGATATGGCCTGGAGTTCATTGGAGACGGCTGGCAGATGCCCCTGCTGGGCATCGACTGCTACGTGATGCGGGCGCCGACGGCCGAAGCCCTGGAGGGCGCCATGATGCGCATCTCCCGCGATTCGGAGATCGCCTGGTCAGAGCCTCTGCACGTCTACCAGGCCCAGGCCGCCGCCGCGTCGGACGACGATCCCTTGTACGCCGTGCAGCCGGCCGCCACCGAGTGGCGTCTCGCCGATCTGCACCGCGCCACCACCGGTCGGGGCGTGGTGGTGGCGGTGATCGACAGCCGCATTCAGCAGGACCATCCGGACCTCGCCGGACAGTTCGTGGCCAGCCAGGACTTCGTCGTCGGGCGGCCCGGGCCGGCCGAACGGCACGGCACCGGCGTCGCTGGCATCATCGCCGCCAGGTCCGGCAATGGTGTCGGCATCTCCGGCGTGGCGCCCGGTGCGCGTTTGATGGCCCTCCGCGCCTGCTGGCAAACCGACGAGACCTCGCCCAGCTCTCTCACCGTGTGCGACAGCCTGAGCCTCGCCAAAGCCCTCAACTACGCCATCGAACACGGCGCCAAGGTGATCAACCTAAGCTTGTCCGGGCCCTACGACCGGCTGCTGACCCAGCTTATCGACATCGCCTCCAGCCGCGACATCACCGTTGTGGCCGCCTACGACCCGGCCATGCCCAAGGGCGGCTTCCCGGCCTCGGAGCAGAACGTGATCGCCGTCGCCAACGAGTCTTTGCCGTCGGCGCCGCCCGGCGTGTACCTTGCACCTGGCGACGACGTGCCGACCACCCAGCCGGGGGGCAAATGGATTCTGGTCAACGGAAGCTCGTACGCGGCTGCGCACGTGAGTGGTCTTCTCGCCCTCGTCCGCGAACATAGAAATGCCCCGCCGCGGCCGCCCCTGGTTGCCACGCTTCCCATGGGCGGTCCGGTCGACGCCTGCGCCACGCTGTTGCGGGCGGCCAAGCCGTGCAACTGCAACTGCCCGAGGCCCACGAGGCTCGCCCAAGCCGCGCGGTGAGCTGGTCCTTCCGCGTCTGTCCACAAGCGTTCTGGCGGTCCTGGCCGTCGGGTGCGGCGGCCCCGCCGCCGCCCAGGTTGCGGGCAAGCTCAGTCTGCAGAGCGACTACCAGGTGCGCGGCTACTCCGTCAGCCGTGGCAGGCCGGTGGGCATCCTTGACCTGTCCTACGACCATCCCTCGGGCGTCTACGCGAATGGCTCGTTCTTCGGCGCCCTGCCCGACGACGGCAATCCGGGACTCCTCGGGATGATTGGCGACATCGGCTACGCTCGGCGTCTCAATTCGGTCCTGTCGATCGACGGCGGCGTAACGCGCTCGCAGTACATCGGGATCGGCGCGGGCGGCTATCACACCGGATACACCGAGATCTACGCCGGCCTCGCGTCGCGGCGCCTGTCGGCGCACCTCTACTATTCGCCGGACTATTTCCGCCCGGGCGTGAAGACGCTCTACGGCGACGTCGGGGGCGATGTCGGGATCTTCGCCGATATCCGGCTCAACGCTCATTTCGGGGCGCTGGGATACCTGGATCGGCCCGCGCCTTTGTCACCCGCGAGGACTCAATACGACTGGCGCGTCGGCGCCTCCCGACAGTTCGGCGCGATCGACCTTCAAACGGCCCTCTCCGGCGGCGGCCCCAGCCCCCAATTCTACGACGGCAAGCCGCACTCGAAGACCAGGTTCATCGTCGGGGCCGGCTACACCTTCTGACCGAGAGCCGAAGGCGACCGACTATCGCCTCGGCGCTCTCTCAGCGACGACAGATGTAGCTCGAAGCGCTGCTCGGATCACCGGATCCGGAAGACTGCGCGTGAGCTGGCCAGGCGCAGAGCGGACGGCTCTGGCCCGGGAGACTCGCGCCGGTGGCGATCACCGCCTCGGGCGCCTTTCCGGCCTCCACCCAGTCGACCACCGCGGTCAAAAGGTCGAACTGATCGAGTGTGACCGGGCCGCCCTGGCAGTGCCCCATGCCGGGGACCATGAAAATGCGGCTCGAGCCCCTGACCGCCTCGGCCCCGCCGTTGGCGTCTGCCAGGCGCTGGTAATAGCCAAGCGTATCGAGCGGCGAGAACCAGGGGTCGCTGAGCCCATGATAGAACAGGATTTTGCCGCCGTGGCCGAAGAAGCTGGAAAGCGTCGTCCAGCTAGCGGTCGCGACCAGGTTGTCGGTGGGATCGTTGCGCACCCTCGCAGCGGCGGCGTCCACATCCATCTCGGTCGCCGTATTCGGGCCCCCGACGGGGATCACAGGACCGCTCAGCAGGCCCGGGATACCGCCGCCCGTTGCGCCGATCCCCGCATCATACGGGAAGGCCGGATAGACCTGGGCGCCGCCCTTGGTCTTCGGACCGGCGAACGCGCCCCGGATCGCCGCGACCTGGACAGGGCTCAGGCAGGCGTCGGTCTTCTTCCCCTTGCAGACGAGTTCGGTCGGATCGAAGCGGCAGGCGGCGAAGTTGAAGATCAGGCCGTCCTTCTGGCCGTCCAGACCGTCGCAATCGGCCAGAAGGCGCGAGACCACGAGCTTCTTGTCGGAGGCCGACAGCATCTGCGCCGCCAGGGGCTTGCCCGACGGATCCTTCGGCGCGGCCTGGTTGAAGGCCGCCGCCGCCCAGGCGAGGCCGAGGTTGGAGTAGCCGGTCTCCATCGCCGGGTCGCCCGAAACGATGCCGTCGAACTCCTCCGGATAGCGCTCGGCTGAGAGCATCGCTTCGCGGCCGCCGGTGGAGCAGCCCGCGAAGTAGGAAAAGCGCGGCGCCCGGCCGTAATAGGCGGCCACCAGCTGCTTGCCTATGCGCGCCACCTTGCCGACCGAGGCGTGGGCGAAGTTCAGGGCCGCGATCTGGTCCTGCATGAAGGATGCGTCGAACACCGCGCCGCTGTGGCCGCTGTCGGTGGAAACCACCGCGAAGCCCCTGGCCAGGGCCGGGACGTCGCCCGCAGCCTGGGCGCCGAAGGGCGGATTGACGGCGCCGATCAGGCCGCCGCCGCCCTGGAACAGGAAGCGGCCGTTCCAGTCGTCCGGCAGGGCCAGGGCGATCTGAAGGGCGTAGGGCTTGCCCCCCAGCCCGGTCCGCCGCT
>CAZTMF010000137.1:0-7640 GCA_964614675.1 uncultured Caulobacteraceae bacterium
CCCTCCTCGTTGGCCAGGGCCAGGAGCTGGATCACCTGCTTGTCGGTCGAGCCGACCACCCTGGAGGGCTGCGGCAGCGACAGCCGCCCCGACACGTCCTGGAGGATGGTGAGGAGGCTCATGCCTTCCTCTTTGGCGTGGCCCCCGGCGGATCGCCGCCGAACGCCGTCCAGGCCTCCGGGTGCGCCGACCTGTCCGCGTCGGTGGCCGGGCGCGGCCCCTCGCGGGTGGAAGCGTCCAGGTGGCGGACGAACATCACCCCCTCGCCGTCCCGGTAGAACCGCGCGCCGCGGATCGACACGCTACGCTGCAGCATCGGCATTCCTGGTCTCCCTGGTCTTGTGCGCCGACAGCTCGGCGTTGGCGGCCTTCAGCTCGCGCGTCAGCCGCTCGGTCTCCCGGGTCAGCTCCTCGTTGCGCGAGATCAGCCGTTCGATCGGGCCCGCGCCCTTGGCGGCGACCTCGAGCCAGGTCCTGGCCCGTTCGCGCAGCTCGCGGGATCCCATGCCGAGGGTCTGCAGCTGGGCGTCGTTGACCGCCGCCAGCTGCTCCACCGTGCGCAGGTTGAACCAGGCCAGCTCCTGCACCCGGGCCGGGCTCATCATCGAGACCGGCCATTCCGACAGCGGCGTGCCTTCCAGCGGCGCCTCGCGGCCGGCCCGGAAGGCCTCGTACTCGCGCGGCCAGCGGGCCTTGTGCTCTTCGCCCACCGGCTCGACGGCCATGGACCTGCGGTCGCCGGGGATGATGATGCGGACGAACTCCCGGTCCTCGAAGATCGGGCGGCCCTCCTGGCGGCTCTTCCACTCCAGCTTCACCGCCTCGGTGAAGAACTGGGGGATGGCCGGCGACTTCGGGGCCGAGGGGTCGCGGAAATCGGTTTCGGACATGGGGGCCTCTCGGGCGAAGGCGGGAAGGCCGAAGCCCTCCCGCCCGGCCGGTCAGTTCTGCTTGCTGAGGGTCGGCCAGTAGAAGACGGCCGAGACGTGCAGGCTCACGGTGAAGGTCACGCCCGTCCCGCTCGCGGTGGCGTTCTGCGCCACGGTATGCGCGCCGGTGGTGGCGGTGCCGATGGCGATCCGCCACTGGCCGCCCACCTGGTCGATGGCGGCGATGCACGCGTTGGCCGGAAGGCCAGTGCCCGTGATCGTCATGCCGGGAACCAGGTCGGTGATCCCGCCGCCGGTCGACGCCGAGACCACGCCGGTGATGAACGGCGAGCCGCTGGCGGTATTGCCGGTGAAGGTCAGGCCCGAGGAGCCCGAAAGGCCCTGGGCGGGGCCCACCGACTTCTGGCCGGCCGTGGGCGTGGCGGGGAACTTCAGCGTGCCGGGGGTGGTGGCGTTGGTCTCGCCCTGGCCGTTGGTGAGCGAGCCAGAGACCGCCCGGATCGAGGTGTTCCCCGCGCGCTGGGCCCACACGTAATAGGTTCCCGCCGGCGTCGCGGGCGCGAACACCTGGACCGCCGCCACCTGGGCGCCGATGACGTTGGTGGCGTTGGTGGTCGAGAGCAGGGTCAGGCCGAAATTGCCGTCCAGGAAGTAACAGTCGCCGGGCAGCAGGTCGGTCGTTCCGCCGAGCACCAGCTGGCAGAAGACGAACTCGGCCCCGTAGTCGCCCGACAGGATCATGCCGGGCTTCCACTGCGGCACGGGGATGCTGCTGCCCGGGCGGGCCGGGCCGTAGAGCACGCACGGGTTGGCGCCCGGATCGGACCAGACGCCCGAACCCGTGGGGACGCCCTTGCCGAAGTCGCCCTGCCAGCACAGCCGGCAGAGCACGGCGGTGTCGGCGGCGCCGGCGAGCAGCGCGGCGCGGCCGTTGATTTGACGAAGGTCTCGCATTGTCGCGGCTCCCTTAGGCGATCAGCACGCCCTGCAGCTGGGCGTTGGACAGGGTCATGTTCCCGGCCCACACGATCAGCTTCACGGACGCGTCTTGGTTGATGGAGGAGACCGACTCGAGCGGGACCATGTTCCGCTTCGAGGACGGCCGGTATTTGATGTAGTCGGTGTTCAGGAAGTACATGTGGTTGGCCGGGCAGGCCGCGCCGACGCCGCCGTCCGGGACCACGTCCGCCCCCATGTACTTGAGGGTCTGGTAGCCGGCCTCGCCACTGCTCTCCTGGGTGATCCGCTGGATCGCCTGCAGGCTCGACCAGTAGAAATTGAAATAGGCGTTGTCGGCGATGATCAGGTCGGCGACGTCGTTCTGGCGCTTGGTCGCCAGCCAGAGCTGGTTCATGTAGCCCTGGATGTTCGTGGCCGAGACCGCGGCGCCGCCGTCGTTGACGCCCGAGAACTTCTGGTTTCGCCAGAACGGCCATTGGCCGCGGTCGATGCCGCCGACCACGCCCGAGGTCGGGGCGTCGGCGACCAGCAGCTGCAGCCCGCAGACCTGCAGGCCCCCGTCCGCCGTCCCGTTGGAATACAGGTCGTAGGACAGGTTGTTGGCCATGGTCTTCTCGGCGTTCTGGATCCGGCTTTCCAGCAGGTCGATGATCTGCTCTGCGCCGGTGTTCTGGACGTCGATCTCCAGTCCGTTCCAGGTGACCGCCACGGCCGCCTGCTTCCAGTCGAACTCGGCCGCGGTGAACACGTCCGAGGGCTGGATGTTCAGCACCTGGTAGCCGGCGTAGCGCTGGTAGGTGCCGTTCTGGGCGTACTCCAGCTCCTGCACGATGGTGCGGCCGCCGGAGACGGGCTTGATCGAGCCCTTCTTCTTCATCCGGCTCAGCAGGGCGTTGTTGTTGGTGATGTTGTCCGCGAGCTTTCCGGAGCGGTTCCGCAAAGTCGTGGTCACGATCTCGTTGAGGTTCGGGGAAGCCATTCCCTGGGGGTTCCTTTATCGGGGGTTCAGAGCGCGTGCTGGGTCCAGGCGGACATCAGCTCGTCGCGCAGCGTGGGGGCTGGCCCGCCCCGGCCCGGGCTTGATCCGGGCGAGGGCGAGCCGGTGACCGACCCTGAGGCGTGCCGGGCCTGCGCCGCTTTCGCGCGGGCGGCGTCCGAAGCTGCGGCCTGGCGCGAGGTCTCCGCCTGGCGCAGGAGCGCCGCGCGGACGTCGGGATCGGCCCAGGTCGCCTGCTGGTAGGCGTCGGCGACGTCTTTCGCCGCGCCGGCCCGCAGCAGCGCCGACATCCGGTCCCGCACGTTCTCGAAATAGAGGTTGGCGGGATCGGCGGCGAAGGCCGCGATCTGGTCCTTGATCCCGGCCAGCCGGGCCGCTTCGGTGCGCTGCCGCTGCTGCGCGAGCGCTCCTTTCAGGGTCTCGACGTCGCGCGCCAGGGCTTCGAGGTGCGCCGGGGGCTGGGCCTGCGGAGCCGGGGCTCCGCCGGGCTGCTGCGGCGCGCCTGTGGCCAGGGCGCGAAGGTCGACGCCGTAGGTCCGCGCCAGGCGCCGGAGTCCGTCGATCGGATCGCGATCGAGGAGGTCCTGGGCCGCGAACAGCGCCTGGATGGCCTGCGCCTCGTCCAGGCCGCGCATGCGGATCTGGTCGGTGCGGGGGCCGAGGATGGCGTCCAGGCGGTTGAGCCGTTCGGCGCCGGATTGCCACTGGGCCTTTCCGCGCTCGATGTCCGCTTCCCGCTTCAGCACCTCCTTGCGGATGTGTTCGGGCAGCGTGTCGAAGTCGGCCTTGGCTGCGGCGCTCCAGGAGGGCGGCGGGACGATGGTCCTGGCCGCCTCGGCCGAGGGTTCGCCCGGCGCCGCTGTCGTCTCGGGCTCGTTGGGTGAAGGTGTCTCCGGACGGTTGAACCGTCCCTGCGCATCGCGCGTTGGCGCGGCGGCCGCCGGGGGGGAGTCTGCGGCCGCCGCGCCCTCCCCGGCGTCCGCCAGCGCATTGGCCAGCTCCTCGCGCAGGGACAGGTCCTCCGCCTCGCCGGCCAGGGGCTCGGCGGCGGATGAGGTGAGGTCTTCGGTGTCGGATGTCATGGGGAGGATCATGGGTCCTCCCGGGGGGCGATTAGGGCGGGGCTAAAGGGAGATCGCGAGCCGCCGGGCTTGAGGCGTTGGCCGAGGTCTGGACCGCTCTGGCGGGGCTCGTTCTTCACCGGGCCCTCAGTTGTTCGATGGCGATCTTGATGTCGGCGCCGGCGCGGCCGGGCTCGTAGCCCCGCCGCCGGTCGAAGGCCGCCCGCTCCTCGCCCACGATCTCGCAGCCGGCGGCCCGCACGCTGGCGTAATAGGCCGAGCGGGACTCGTAGATCCGGCCGTCGGCCATCGAGCGTAGCGGCGCCATGCCGTCGGGCCGCACCATGGGCGCGGGGGCGGAGGCGCCCGGCGGCGCGGCGTCCCGCTTGTCGACCAGTTCGCCGCCGCGCAGGACATAGGTGGTTCGGGTCATGGAAGGATCATGGATCCTCCCGGCGCCGGCTTGGCGCGGACCTAAGCGGCCGACGGCGCCGCGCGGACGCGCGAGGCGCTGCGCCCGAACGTCAGGCCAGCCGGGCCAGGCGGCTGATGGCGAAGGACGTCGACGGGGCGTGGAACGGCGATGCGCGCTGGCTCTGCTGCAGCTCATCGGGCTGCCACTCGATCACCTGGTCGGTCGGCCGATAGGGATAGAGCAGCGGATTGTTCTCGTAGGTCGACCCGTCCCGGCGCGTCATGGCGCGCTGCATCCGGTTGACGTTGTAGAAGAGCGCGCCGGGCTTCGCCGTCCGATAGACCTGGTCGAGATAGCCGTCGCGGACCTCCTCATCCATCTCCATGAACGAGTTGAAGTTCAGGGCGACGTCCACCGACCGGTCGGGGACCAGGGCGATCTCCGTCGTCGCCAGCAGCCAGACGTGCAGCCCCGCCGCCGAGAAGTCCGGCGCCTCGCCCAGATGCAGTTCCGCGCGCCGGGCCTTCATGGTCAGGGTGCCCGCCGAGTTCAGCAGCATCTCGGGCAGATCGACGATCACATAGTGCTGGGCCAGGCCCGCGGAGATGGCCAGGCGGGCGAAGTGGCCGCCTCCGGCTCCGATCTCGAGCATCCGCCCGGGGCCCGCCCACTCGCGCATCAGGCGGCGCAGATAGACATAGTGCCGGGCGATCGACATGCCCGACACGATCCGCAGCCGGTCGAGGGTCTCCAGGTAGTCGGCCATCAGGCCGCTGCGCCGCAGCACCGCCAGCGCGCCCGCATGCTCGGCCTGGCCGGCGCCCAGCCCGTCCGGACGGCCGGCCTTCGCCGCCGCCAGCGCCTCGCGGAACGCCGGCAGTTCGGCATTGGCCTGTCCCTCCGGAAGGGTCTCCTCCCAGTAGCCGAGGGTGTAGACGGCCTCGATCGTGGCCTGGCCATCCTGGACGATCCGCTCGGCGAAATTGGCCAGCTGGCCCCGCCAGAACGGATTGACCGTCTCGTCGGTCGCGACGCCCCGCTCGAGGATCTGCGTCGCCAGCCGGTCCATGATGGTGCTCATGGCGGGTTCATAGCGAGCGGCGTCCAATGACGCAGCCCCCAAGGCGAGCCGCGCGGCTATGCGACTTGCGGCAGCCTAGCAAGAGCCGCTGATCTTTGCCCTATAGGTGAAAGCAATGTTGATGCCCTGGCCGGCCGTCATTTCGGTCGTGTTCAGGGCGTTGGTGCCGGAACCGGAAGCTGTGAAGCCAATCACGTAGATTGTGGACGACGTGTCCGCTCCGATACTGAAGGTGCCGCCAAAGTTGAAGCCTGTCATGAACCCAATCGAACCTGACACGTGCGTCGGATCTGAGAATGCATAGCCATTCGGAAGCGTGATCTCGAAGTTGCCGGTCGCCGTCCCGATCGTTGTAGGAATGGCCACAACTTTACCATCTGCCGTTAGCCAGCCGTTCTCGCAGGCCCAGTTGCCTGAGCGCACGCTATAGGACCAAGTTGATGTTCCCACCGTCGCGAATTGAGGCGTGGGTGCATAGGTCCCCGACCTAACGTTTCCAAACTGCTGCGTCGCGCCGTTGATCTGGGCGAACACCCCGGCCGAGGTCGTCCAGACATCCCCGTCCACCGGGGCGCTCGGCGCCGCGCCCGGCGCGAGGTTCAGTCCGGCCCGGGCGCTCGTGGACGCGGCCAGCAGTTCCTCGCCCGAATGGGTGCAGTTGGAGATCAGGGCGCAGAACACGTTGCCCGACGCGCCGGCGGCGCCCGTGGCCACCGAGCCCAGGCCCAGGTTGGTCCGCGCCGTGGCCGGGCTGTTCAGGTCGCCGAGGTTGTTGGCCGGGGTCAGGAACTGGCCGCTCAGGCCCGCCGTCATCTGGGCCTTGAAGGTCGACCAGCTGATCGCCTCCAGCGGCCCGCCGGCGGCGTAGGGCCAGACCAGCAGGAGGTCGGGATCCGCCAGGGTCGAGGCGGTGACCAGGTTGGGGGGCGTGAGGCTGGCGGCCTCGGCGACGGGGGCCAGGGCCAGGGCGGCGGCGAGCGGAACAGCGAGGCGATGTCTGGGCATGACCGAGAGGCTAGGCCCGTGCCGGGCGGCCTTAGCGGCGCCCTAAGCCGCCGCCCTCAGACCTGTTCGCCCAGGTCTTCCACGTCCACCACCGGAGAGCGGGCGATGGTGCGGCCCGCCTTCTCCACGTTTGGCAGGAAGACCGCCAGCAGGCCCAGGGCCGGCAGGAAGGAACAGAGGCGGTAGACGAAGACGATGCCCTTCAGGTCGGCGATCACCCCGATCAGGGCCGCCCCCAGCCCGCCCATGCCGAACGAGAAGCCGAAGAACAGCCCGGCCACCAGCCCCACCCGGCCGGGGACCAGCTCCTGGCCATAGACCACGATGGCCGGGAAGGCCGAGGCCAGCAGGACGCCGATCACCACGCTGAGCACGCTGGTCCACAGCAGGCTGGCGAAGGGCAGCATCAGGGTGAAGGGCAGGACGCCCAGGATCGAGAACCAGATCAGGTACTTGCGGCCATATTTGTCGCCGATCGGCCCGCCGCACATGGTCCCCACCGCCACCGAGGCCAGGAACAGGAAGAGGTGCAGCTGGGCGCTGCGGACCGAGAGGCCGAAATGGTGGATCAGGTAGAAGGTGTAGTAGCTGGAGATCGAGGCCAGGTAGAAGAACTTGGAGAAGATCAGCGCCAAGAGGACGCAGATCGCCCGCACCACCGTGGACTTGGGCAGGCCCGTCGAGGCGATGGCCGCCCGCGCGCTCCGGATCCGCGCCAGGCCCACGGTCTTGTACCACCAGCCCACCCGGCCCAGGACCAGGATCGAGACCACGGCGATCAGGGCGCACCAGGCGATCGAGGTGTGGCCGTAGACGGCGACCACCATGGCGGCCAGCAGCGGCCCCGCCGCCGACCCGACGTTGCCGCCCACCTGGAACAGGGCCTGGGCGAGGCCCGGCCTCGGGCCGGCCGCCATCCGCGCCACCCGCGAGCACTCCGGGTGGAACACCGACGAGCCCAGGCCGATCACGCAGGCCGCGATCACGGTCATGGCGTAGTTCTGCGCCAGGCCCAGCAGCAACAGCCCGACGAGGGTGAACACCGCCCCCCCGGGCAGGGAGAAGGGCATGGGCCTGCGGTCCGCCACCACCCCGACCACCGGCTGCAGCAGTGACGCGGTCAGCTGGAACGACAGGGTCAGGAAGCCGATCTGGGCGAAGCTCAGGTGGAGGCTCTGCTTCAGCGTCGGATAGATCGCCGGCAGCAGCGACTGCATCATGTCGTTGAGCA
>CAZTMF010000138.1:0-7606 GCA_964614675.1 uncultured Caulobacteraceae bacterium
AGCTGGATTCAGATCGTCGGCGGGATCGTCATCGGCCTGGTCCTTGCGGTGGTCTGGCTGCTCAACGCCCTGGCGGTGATGAAGCTCGAACGCCAGATCGACCAGATCGACAGGATGCAGCGGAGCTGACGCCCCCCGACTTGACGCCGCCCGGCGCCCGGTCCAGCGAGAGCTCCAACAAGCTGGACCGGAGCTGCGCGGATGCACGAGTTCCCCGAGGACATCTTCACCGAGCCAGAGGACGTCGATCCCGACACCCTGGCCAACCTCGGGCCGCTGCGCCGTCTGGCCGGGATCTGGGAGGGGATGAAGGGCGTCGACGTGAACCCCAAGGCGGCGGGGCCCGAGCGTCGCCAGTTCCTCGAGCGGATCGAGATGCAGCCGATCGATCCCCAGGCCAACGGGCCCCAGCTGCTCTACGGCCTGCGCTATCACGTCCACATCGTCGCCTCCGACGAGGTCCAGACCTTCCACGACCAGATCGGCTACTGGCTCTGGGAGCCGGCGACGGGAGTCGTGGTCCAGACCCTGGCGATCCCCCGCGCCCAGACGGCGCTGGCCGCCGGCCATGCCGAGCCGGACGCCACCAGGCTGGTCGTTCGCGCCGAGCGCGGCGTTCCCGGATACGGCATCTGTTCCGCCGACTTCCTGGAGTGGGCGTTCCGCACCGACGCCTATGAGCTGGAGGTCACCTTCCTGCCCGACGGTCGCTGGAGCTACGTCTCCACCACCGTGCTGCAGGTGCGCGGACGGACCGATCCGTTCCAGCACATCGACCGCAACACACTGACCAAGGTCGCCGAGCCCACGCCCAACCCGCTGGCGCGGATCAGCACCGGAACGGCCTCGCTGGCGGAGGCCCACGGCATCAGCGCCGAGCTGGCCGGCGCCTCCACGGTGGGGAGCTAGGTCCCGCCGTCGGTCAGTGCGGCAGGGCGCCGACGGGTTCGACCAGGAACGGATTGGGGTCCTTGTCCTTCAGGGCCGGATCGCGGCGGTAGGCCATCTTGGCGTTGAGGCCCCACACCTGCCCTTTGACGAGCGCCACCGCGGTCACGCCCGGCTCGCCTTCCTTGAGCGCGGTCACGGTCGCGGTGGTCCCCGTCACGCTCACCAGCGAGATGCGTCCGACCTGGTTCTCGGCCTGCAGGAAGCGCAGGCCGCCGATGGACCTCAGGCCGTCCGGCCCGCCCAGCTTCACCGACGGCTGCAGCTCGACGATGTCGCCCGCCGCCCCGCCCGCGCCGATGGGGATGCGGTACATGTGGCCGGTGGTGACAGTGTTCACATAGACGGCGCCGTCGCCGCCGATGGCGATGCCGTCGACGAAGCCCAGCCGCGGATCCTTGACCCAGGTCGCCAGGGCCGAGGCGCCCTTCTTCAGCACCAGCACCTGGCCACCCAGGGTCTCGGAGACATAGACCGTCCCGTCCTTGGTGATGGCGATGTCGTTGCATAGCGCCTTGCCGCCGCCCGGCATGGGATAAGCCGCCTTGGCCGCGCCGGTGGCGAGGTCGAAGGTCCTGAGCGCCGAGAGGGCGTCGGCCTTGTCCGGCGCCGCCCCCAGGGCGGCCGAGCAGGCATAGAGGGTGCGAGACTTGTCGTCGGCGTAGACGCCGAGCAGGGCCGAGATTCCGCTGGTCTTGCCGTCGATCCAGACCCCGGCCTTCGCCTCGCCCGCCTTGGCCCGATAGATCGTCCCCTTGGCCGACGAGCCGATGATCAGGTCGCCAGACGCCGTGGAGGTCATGCTCTCGGGGAAGACGCCCGTGTCGTCGATGGCGATCGAGGCTGACGGGGCGGCGATCGCCGCCGGGCCCAGGCAAGCAGCCCCCAGCAGCGCGGCAAGCGCTATGCTCTTCATCGTCTCCTCCCTCGCCCGGTCCAGCCGCCCTCGAGGTGGCGGCGCCGGATAATGCGACGCTACAGCCCTGCGGCGTCAAATTGGAGTCTCCGAATCCGATCCCGAAGCGCCGCAGGCTTCCCCCCTCCGTCTCGACCGCCTAGACAACCGGCGTCACCGTGGGAGATCCGTGTATGCGTCTGGAAGCCCTGCCCATCGGCAGCAATCCCCCTCACGACGTCAACGTCGTGATCGAGGTGCCGATCGGGGGCGAACCGATCAAGTACGAGATGGACAAGGCGTCCGGCGCCCTCATGGTCGACCGCTTCCTGCACACGCCCATGCGCTATCCGGGCAACTACGGCTTCATCCCCCACACCCTGTCGTCCGACGGCGACCCCTGCGACGTGATCATCGCCAACACCCGCGCGATCGTCCCCGGCGCGGTGATGAGCTGCCGGATCGTCGGGGTGCTGCTGATGGAGGACGAGAAGGGCGGCGACGAGAAGCTGGTGGGGGTGCCGTCGAGCTGGCTGACCAAGCGCTACGACGCCGTGCAGGACATCTCGGACTTGCCCGAAATCACCCTGCACCAGATCGAGCACTTCTTCGCCAACTACAAGGCGCTGGAGCCCGGCAAGTGGGTGAAGATCCTCCGCTGGGGCGGGGCGGAAGAGGCCCGCAAGCTGGTGATCGAGGGCGTGGAGCGGGCCAAGGCCGGCGCCTAGTGCGCGGGGGCCGTCAGCTCGTCGACGTGGCGCAGGACATCCGCGGCCGCGTAGGGCTTGGCCAGGAACCGTCCGCCGGACGGCAGGGCGTCCGGTGAAGGCGGCCCACGTCCGGACGTCACCAGCAGAGGGATCGCCGGCCAGCGGTCCTGGACCAGGCGCGCCAGCTGCAGGCCGTCCAGCTCGCCGGGCATGTGGATGTCGGTGAACAGCAGATGGATCTCGTCGCCGGCCTCGAGGGCGAGCAGCGCCGCCTTCGGGCCGTCAGTGGCGATGACCGCATAGCCGGCGTCTTCAAGGAGCACCACGCCGATCTCGCGGACCAGCGGCTCATCCTCGACGAGGAGGACGACGATCCTCGCGGCCGCTGAGGATCGGGACCGCCTTATCAGCAGCGCCTCGGCCAGATGATGGAGCGTCAGCCTGGCCGCGCTCCGGGTCATGGTGAAGTTGACCGGACCTTGCCCGAGGAAGACGACCTCCTCGTCGATCGCGTTCACGCGAAGGGGCTCATTGTAGGGATCGATCGGGCGCATCGGCGCGGCCCTCAGCGGGAAAGCCGACGATACCACTTTCGACACAATATAGCTGAAAATAACAGGCGATGCGGAGATAAGTAATACCTAAGTTGTGTTTGGATATCCGGTCGATTTTCTGGTAGTTGCATCTTGCTGTTGGTGCGTATTCCCCGCTTTCGTGTTCCACGAAGCGCGTTCGCCCGACCTCTGGAATCCCGGTGGAATTTCGCAATTATCTACTCAGAGCGCTCGCCGCTGCTGATCGCCAGGCCATACTTCCGTATCTGGTCGAAGTTTCGCTTGAGCGCGGCCAAACTCTATTTGAGCCAGGCGACCCGGTCGAACAGGTGTTCTTCCCCAGCAATGCGGTCCTCTCCATTGCGACCGTGATGCGCGACGGACGGACGCTGGAAAGCTCGACCATCGGACACGAGTCGGCGACGCCTCAGCTCTGGGCGCTCTCCGATGGGCACGGCAGGGCCCGGACCTTCGCCCAGATCGGCGGCGCCGCGATCAGGATCTCGGCCTCGATACTTCGGGCCAGGGCGACCAAGAGCCCGGCGCTGATGACCCAGGACCGCACCGGCAACCGCTCTCTGCCCCTGACCCAGGAGTACATGTCGGTGATGACTGGGGTCCAACGCACCACCATGAGCGCCGTGGCCAACCAGCTGCGCGAGGCCGGCTTCATCCGCTACAGCCGGGGCAACGTCGAGATCCTGAACCGTCCTGGGCTCGAGGCCTTCGCCTGCGAGTGCTACCAGACCATCCGCTCCGAGTTCGACGACCTGCAGGCGTAGCGGGTCCAGTCGGAGGCTCGCCGGCCCAGGCGCAAGATGTCATCTAAGGTCGGCTAGTGTCACTCCGACGACGGAGAGGAACGCCATGACCGACGCCGCCCAGGGGACCGGGACCAAGGACGATCCCTGGAAGCTGAAGACGCCATCCCTCCCCTCCGAATTCGAGGTCTGGAAGGACGAGGCCGCCTCCCCGCCTCGGCTGATGGTCCAGGTCGGATCCACCTGGCTGGCCTACCATCTGCGCGCGATCGAGGACCTGCACGCCATGCTGAAGGTCCGGGGCGACTGGGTGGAGCTCGGAAACGCCGACGAGGGCAAGCCGGTGAAGGATGGGTCCGTCGAGGCCTGGGCGCGCGCCGAGGACAACCCGGTCGGCGGCTACTACGGGATCCGCAAGGGCTACCGTGGCCGGTTCGCCAACCATGTGACGCCGGTGCTGGAGCTGATGGGCCTGGTGGAGCTGGAGCACGGGCCCAGGAACAACCGGGTGCGGGCGAGATAGCCCCGCCCACGGCGGCCTGGACCCCAGCGACGCCTCGATCGCCGCCTGGGTCAGAGCGCTTCTGTCAGCCTGGCCAGCTCGGCCGGGTCCGAGCGGTGGACGACCGAGATGACGGTTCCGGGATTCCCGTCGGCTACCGTCACCTTGGCGTCGAGTTGCCGGGCCAGGGCCTCGACGATGCTGCTGCCGAGGCCGCTCTTGGCGGGCAGGGGACCCTTCGCCATGCCCGCGCCGTCGTCACTGACGGACAACGTCCAGTCGGAGCGGTCGGACTGGTAGCCGACGACGATGGAGCCCTCGCCGTCGGCCGGGAAGGCGTGCTTCAGGGCGTTGATCACCAGCTCGGTGACGATCAAGCCCAGGCTGACGGAAACGTCGGCCGTGGCCGTGCCGTCGTCGGCTTCGACCCTCAAGGAGAGCTTGTCGAGATCGTTGATCATCGAGGCGCCGATGCTCTCGCAAAGCTCGGTGAAGTAGGTGCGCAGCTTGACGTCATCGGCCTGGGTCGCTGCGAGCTGCCGCTGAAGCGCGGCGACGGACATCACCCGGTTGTGGGCGTCGAAGAGATAACCCTTGGTCTCGGGCGACGGCACCGCGCGCGCGCTTTGCATCAAGACGCTGGCGATGATCTGCAGGCTGTTGGCCACACGGTGTTGCAGTTCCTGGAACAGGATCGCCTTCTCGCGCAGCAGGTCGTCCTTGAGCCGCGCGGCGAGACGCGCGTCGGTGACGTCTGAAACCGCGAGCAGCAGGCGCACATTGGCCTTGTCGGCATAGTCGAGCCTGTGGGCGGTCAGCACGAGCCGGCGCTGACCGCGTCCTGGCCGGGTGAGGTCCATCTCATAGGCGTCGACCTTGGCCGCGCCGGACAGGGTGACACGCAGCAGCGAGCGCAACTGCGGCACATCCCACTCGCCCTCGCCCAGGGCCACGATCGAGCGGCCGTGGGCCTTCGCCGGATCGATCTGGAAGATGCGGGAAAAGGAGGTGCTGGCGGCGATCACCGTCAGTTCGCCGTCGAGCAGCAGGATGGGGGCGTCCGAGGACGCGATGAGCGCCAGCGCCAGGCTGTCAGAGACAGCGGGGGCCGGGGAAGGGTCGTCAGGCATTTGCGGGTCCAGGTCCGCCGGGGGCTCGCGAATGGAGAGCCAGGAGTGGCGGGAATTCTCGCGACGACGCTCGGTCAGTTCAGGCCGTGCGGAAGTCGCGAGTTACATTAGCACAGAATTCGGCTGGACTTGCATCAAATCACCCACAGGGCGGCGCTCTAAGCAATAGGAACCGGCAGCGCCTTGGGAAGGATTTGCGAGGCCGCTGGATCATCTACAAAACCCAGGAATATCTGCCTGACCGCCATGGCGCGCCACTGCGCCGCGAGCCTCAGGAACTCCAACGAAACCAGCTCTTCGACCGCGATGTCGGCGTTCGCTGCGCACTCGGAAGCTCGTCGATTACACTCGGCGGAATTCATTGATACAAATCCATAATAACCGGAGGGAGCGCCTCGAATCCCTGAAGGTTCCTTACTACCAAACAGTCTCGTAGAAATAGTTGTTTCACCATACCGGACCGCCAGGACCGGATTTTATCCAGAAGCGCCGTCGAGCTTGGCGCCTCGCAGGGCTCGTGATTGTGCGATCATTCGCCGCCTACCGCGCGAACTTCTGGAACTTGATCCGATGCGGGATCAGGCTGTCGGCCCCCAGGCGGCGTTTCTTGTCTTCCTCGTAGCTGTCGAAGTCGCCCTCGAACCATTCCACGTGGCTGTCGCCCTCGAAGGCCAGGATGTGGGTGGCTAGGCGGTTCAGGAACCAGCGATCGTGGCTGATCACCACGGCGCAGCCGGGATAGTCCTCGAGCGCCGCCTCCAGGGCCTGCAGGGTCTCGACGTCCAGGTCGTTGGTGGGCTCGTCGAGCAGCAGGACGTTGGCGCCCGACTGCAGGGTCTTGGCCAGGTGCACGCGGTTGCGCTCGCCGCCCGACAGCAGGCCGACCTTCTTCTGCTGGTCGGAACCCCGGAAGTTGAAGCTTGAGACATAGGCGCGGGAATTGATCTCGCGGCCGCCTACCGAGATCACGTCCAGGCCGCCGGAGATCTCCTCCCAGACGTTCTTCTTGGGATCCAGGGTGTCACGGCTCTGGTCGACGTAACCGAGCTTCACGGTCTCGCCGATGCGGATCTCGCCGCCGTCGGCCTTGGCCTGGGCGGTGATCAGCTTGAACAGGGTCGACTTGCCCGCGCCGTTCGGCCCGATCACCCCCACGATGCCGCCGGGCGGCAGCTTGAAGGTGAGGTCCTTGAACAGCAGCTTCTCGTCGTAAGCCTTCTCGAGGTTCTCGGCCTCGATGACCACATTGCCCAGCCGCGGCCCTGGCGGGATCTGGATCTGGGCGAAGGTCTGGGCCTCGCGCGTGGCCTTGTTGACCAGCTCCTCATAGGCGGTCAGGCGGGCCTTGGACTTGGCCTGGCGGGCCTTGGGCGAAGAGCGCACCCATTCCAGCTCGCGGTTGATGGCGCGCTGGCGGCCGACCTCCTCGCGCTCCTCCTGGGCCATGCGCTTGGCCTTCTGCTCCAGCCAGGAGGAATAGTTGCCCTCGTAGGGCAGGCCCTTGCCGCGATCGAGCTCCAGCGTCCAGCTGGTGACCTGGTCCAGGAAGTAGCGGTCGTGGGTCACCAGGATGACGCAGCCCGGAAACTGCTCCAGGTGGTGCTGCAGCCAGGCCACGGACTCGGCGTCCAGGTGGTTGGTGGGTTCGTCCAGCAGCAGCATGTCGGGCTTGGACAGCAGCAGCCGGGCAAGGGCCACGCGGCGCCGCTCGCCGCCGGAGAGGTCGTCCACCGGCCAGTCTGCGGGCGGGCAGCGCAAGGCCTCCATGGCCATCTCGATGCGGCTGTCGATGTCCCAGTAGTCGCCAGCGTCGATCTTCTCCTGGAGGGCGGTCATCTCCTCCATCAGCGCGTCGGTGTAGTCCTCGCCCATCTTGGCGGCGACTTCGTTGTAGCGGTCGAAGAGCTTCTTCTCCTCGCACTCGGAGATGACGTTGCCCCAGACGTTCAGCTGGGGATCGAGCTCGGGTTCCTGGGACAGGTAGCCGCGCTTGATCCCGTCGGCGGCCTTGGCCTCGCCGGAGAAGTCCTGGTCCAGGCCCGACATGATCTTGAGCAGGGTGGACTTGCCCGAGCCGTTGACCCCGACGACGCCGATCTTGGCGTC
>CAZTMF010000139.1:0-7584 GCA_964614675.1 uncultured Caulobacteraceae bacterium
GTCTGGGGGAACTTGGCCATGTCAGGCTTCCTGTCTTGCGGCTCCGAGGATTAGGCGGCCAATCAGCCCCGGATCAAGCCGGCCCATAATGATTTCGATCAACCGTGGCCGGACGCATTGCCGCCGCGGCCCGGGACCGGAGGGGTCCTTCTCCAATCCGGGCGGCGCGAAGGGATAGGCGGTCCCGCCGCCCGAGTGCAGGGGCAGGGGGCTCATTCCCAGCCTCCGCGCTTGCGCTTGATGTGCTCGCGCGCACCCTTGTGGATGGCGCGCCACTTGCGGTTCAGCTCGACGCGGGCGAGCGGATCCTCGCGGCGATCGTGGTGCTCGAGCTCGCGCCTCAGCTTGTGGAAGCCCGCAAGCCGCTCAGCGGGGAGCACGCCGGCCTCGACCGCGGCCCGCACTGCACAGCCGGGCTCCTCCTGGTGGCGGCAGTCGCCGAAGCGGCAGTGTTCCGCCAGGGTCTCTATGTCGGCGAAGGCGGCGTCCAGGCCCGCGTCGCTGGGGGGCGTGAGCAGCCGCATCCCCGGCGTGTCGAGCACCAGACCGCCGCCAGGCAGGAGGATCAGCTCGCGCCTGGTGGTGGTGTGCCGGCCGCGTCCGTCTTCGCGCACGCCCGAGATCGCCTGCCGGTCCTCGCCGAGCAGGCGGTTCACCAGGGTGGACTTGCCCACCCCCGACGTGCCCAGCAGGGCGGCGGTGCGGCCGGGGCCGATCAGCGCCCGCACCTCCTCGACGCCCTGGCCGGTAGGGTTGCAGACGCCGACCACGCGGGCGCCTGGCGCGATGGCGGCTATCAGCTCGATCAGACGGTCCGGATCGGGCGCCAGGTCGATCTTGGTCAGCACCACCGCCGGAACGGCGCCGCTCTCCCAGGCGGCGGCAAGGAAGCGCTCCAGCCGGCGGAAGTTCAGGTCGAGGTGCGCCGAGGTGACGATCAGCACCACGTCGGCGTTGGCCGCCACCACCTCGGTCCGGGCGGCGGCGTCCGGCCGGTGGGGATCGGCGGCGGAGCGGGTGAAGGCGCTGTGGCGCGGCAGCACCTTCTCGATCAGAGAGACGCCGGGCGATGGGCGCACAGCCACCCAGTCGCCGACCGCGGGGAACTCGCCGGGGGCGGCTTCGTGGCGCAGGTTTCCCGAGGGGACGGCGTCGAACTCCCCGGACTCGGCGAAGAGGGCGAAACGGCCGCGGTGCTGGGCCGCGACCCTTGCAAGGATCAGGTCCGGCTCGCCGAGCGCGGCGAAGGCGGAGGCGAGCGCAGGCGTCAGCCCGAGCTCAATGAGGTCGTAGGTCAATTCTGGAAGCTCCAGTCGGGAATCCCAAGGGGCGGCGACGGGCGCGCGCCGTGGGGACCCGTCTGGTGTCTACCCGGCCGTGCGCATGCGCCCGCGGAGGCGGTGGACAGAAACAGCAGTCATGTGTCGCCCTCCTTCGCGGCTGGTGTGGGTAGGAGCGTTCATCCTAGCCGAAATGGACCCCAATAAAAAGGGCGCTCCCGCTAGCGACGCGGGGGCGCCCACGGCGTCAACGCCGCCATCGCGCTTTTGTTCAAGAGGCGCCCCGGGGCAAGCGCGAAAAGCCACAGTGGCCGGCGGAAAGCCGAAAGTGCGGAACATCCGGGCGCCTGACGCCGTTGCAGCGGTCATGATCGTGACCCTGATCCGCCCCCCTACGCCAGAGACCGACTGGCTCCTGGCGCCCGAAGACGGCTCCGAGCCCGAGCGCCTGCGCCTTGGACCGAACGAGGCCCTGACGCTTGAGATGGTGATGGGCGGCTCGGACCGCGTGCGCGTCCACGCCCGCCGCGCGGGCGACGGCTGGGACATCCTGAGGCGCGTCCAGGACGCTTGACGTCGGCGGAGCGTCAGATCCGGCGACGGCCGACCAGGGCGTGCCAGATCACCAGCACCACCACCGCGCCGACAGCGGCGACGAAGATGCTGTAGAGATTGATGCCGGTGACCCCGGTATGGCCGAGCAGGTGGAACAGGAAGCCGCCGACGAACGCGCCGACCGCGCCCACCAGGATGTCGCCGAGGAAACCCTCGCCGCGACGGTTGACGATCAGGCTGCCGATCCAGCCGGCGATGAGGCCCACGACGAGCCAAGCGATAATGCTCATTTGTCCTCTCCGATGGGAGCAAGGAGAGCTGTCCGCCTACGCGCCGGCTGGCGCGCCGCGCAGCTTCGGAAAAAAGGCGGAGATGCGGCGGAAGTTCCGCACGGCGTGACGACCGATCAGCGGTATCGGGGGGTCAGAGCCCGCCGACGAACAGCTTGAAGCGCGACAGGGCGCTGCGCCAGCGCCTGAGGCTGTGGTCCAGGGCCTTGCCGTCCAGCCCCGGGGCGATATCGAGGTCGTATTCCCCGAGCACGCGGCCCGACCGGTCGAGATAGGCCCGGATGTAGCGGCTCTGGCGGTTCCAGGCGTTGAGCCGCGCCAGGGTGAGGCCCTCGCCGTTGGAGAAGCTCGCGGCGTACTGCAGTGAAGCGCAGCGGTCCTTCCTGCAGTCGTAGAGATAGATGGCGAAGGGCGTCCCATCGACCGAGCTGCGGACCACCGTCGCCGTCCCGCCCGCGCGGGGTTCGTCCGGCTGGGCGTCCAGGTGCTGATGCTGGAGCCAGTCGACGATGTCGTCGGCCTTCAGTCCATCCTGGGGAAAGGCCCAGGCCAGGACCGGCGCCGAGACGGCGAACGCCAGAGCCGCGGCAGCCAAAGTCCATCGCATCCAGCGTCCCCCCGAAGCGCCCGACCGCAAGGGTAGGGAGCGTCGCGAGTCGTGTCATCCCGCCGTCAGGCTTCCACCGGGATCCAGAACTCCACCGTCTCGCCGGCCTTCTGCTGGTCGAAATAGGGCGGGTAGAGCTCGAAGTTCGGCCCGTTGGTGGGCCTCAGGCCGGCGGCCCCGATGCCGCGGCCCCAGATCTCGCCGAGCGCCGCCTGCATCTGGGGATGCAGCGCCTCGCCGTCGGTGGTCAGGCGCCAGACCGCATAGGTCTGGGCGGGGACCTCGACGACGTCCAGGCCCTCGGGAACGGGCGCGCCGTCCTCCATCTCCACGCCGGCCATGTAGACGAAGGCGGCGGGGCCCTCGGAGATGATGAGGCCGAGGGTCCCATGCCTGCTCCCGGGGATCGGCAGGCGCGGGATGAGCCGGCCCCACAGCGCCGGGACCTGGCCCATATTGCTCTGGTCGAAACGGCCCTTCACCCCCACGACCCGGAAGGCGCCGCGCGGGGTCAGGTCGGCCAGGCGTTCGAGCTGGCGGCGGGCGGCATCGCTCATGACGGCGTCTCCTGGCCGACGAAGGGATATCGGCCCCGTCCGGGATTTGCCAGCCTGGGCGCGGCGCGCTACTCGCGGCCCATGCCCGTCATCGATCCGGTCGAGCTCACCCAGGCGCTGATCCGCCGGCCATCGGTCACGCCCCGCGACGAGGGCGCCATGGACGTGGTGCAGCAGGCGCTCGAAGGGCTCGGCTTCTCGTGCCGGCGCATGCGCTTCGGCCAGATCGAGAACCTCTACGCCCGGCTGGGCTCGGAGGGCCCGAACCTCTGCTTCGCCGGCCACACCGACGTGGTGCCGGTCGGCGACGAGGCCGCCTGGACCTCGGGGCCCTTCGCCGGCGAGGTGCGGGACGGGGTGCTCTATGGCCGGGGGGCGGCCGACATGAAGGGCGGCGTCGCGGCCTTCATCGCCGCGGTCTCCCAGACGCTGCACGCCGGCGCGCCCAAGGGCTCGCTCTCCCTCCTGATCACCGGTGACGAGGAGGGGGTCGCCACCGACGGCACCAAAAAGGTGGTCGAGGCCCTGGCCAAGGAGGGCGAGAGGATCGACGCCTGCGTGGTCGGCGAACCCTCGTCGTCCGAGACGCTCGGCGACATGATCAAGATCGGCCGGCGCGGCAGCGTCAGCGCCGAACTCACCGTGTTGGGGCGCCAGGGCCACGTCGCCTATCCGCACCGCGCCGCCAATCCGATGCGGCCGATGATCAAGCTGCTCGACCGGCTGCAGTCGCACGTGCTCGACCATGGCTATCCGGAGTTCCAGCCTTCCAACCTCGAGGTCACCTCGGTCGACGTCGGCAACGGCGCGACCAACGTCATCCCAGCCAAGGCGTCCGCGCGGCTGAACATCCGCTTCAATCCGGCCTACACCTCCGCGACCCTGATCGACTGGCTCGACGCCGAGCGAGTGCGGGCCGAGACCGACTTCCCCGGCGTCCGGATCGACCTGGAGGTCCACGTCTCGGGCGAGGCCTTCCTGACCGAGCCCGGGCCGTTCGTGGAGGTGGTGCAGGCGGCCTGCGAGGCGACGCTCGGCCGTCGGCCGGAGCTCTCCACCACCGGCGGCACCTCCGACGCCCGCTTCATCCGCCGCCTCTGTCCGGTGGTGGAGCTGGGCCTGGTCGGCAAGTCCATGCACGGCGTCGACGAGCACGTCCCCGAGCAGGACCTCCGCGACCTGACGCGCCTCTACGGCTCCCTGATCGATGGGTTCTTCGACCGCTTCGGTTGACCCAAAATCCCGGGGGTGTGGGCCTGGTTGCCATAAACCCGCGCCGCCAGTAGTTTCCGCGCCCTTTTCCGGCCCGGCGCCCCCCTCGTTTCTCGATGGGGGCTTTTCGGCGTTGGACCGATGCGATGGAGGCCACGATGACGCCCTCGGTGCTCGGCATCGACTTCGGCACCACCAACACCGTCGTCGCCGTGGCGGACGCCGACGGCCAGGCCCGGCTGATGCGCTTCCACCTGCCACAGGGCGGGCCGGCCTCGGCCTTCCGCTCGGTGCTGAGCTTCCAGGAGGGCGATGACGGCGGGCCGCTGGCCGTCGAGGCCGG
Organism: uncultured Caulobacteraceae bacterium; assembly: GCA_964614675.1. Taxonomy (GTDB): domain Bacteria; phylum Pseudomonadota; class Alphaproteobacteria; order Caulobacterales; family Caulobacteraceae; genus JANWHQ01. The sequence continues at coordinate 4,845 of CAZTMF010000139.1, forward strand.
GCCCTGGGCGGTCGAGGCCTTCCTGGACGCGCCGCGCGACACCCGCCTGATCCAGTCGTTCAAGTCCTTCGCCGCCAGCCACGCCTTCTCGGGCACGTCGATCTGGGGCAAGCGCTTCCAGTTCCCCGACCTGATGTGGGGCTTCCTGCACCGGATGCTGGCGAGGGCGGACGGCGGGGCGGACGTCCGGGGCGCCCGCGCGGTGGCCGGCCGGCCGGTGGTCTTCGCCGGGGCCGAACCGGACGAGGCCCTGGCCATGAGCCGCTATGGCTCGGCCTATGCGCGGCTGGGCGTGGCCGACCTGTCCTACGCCTACGAGCCGGTGGGGGCGGCGCTGTTCTTCGCTCGCCGCCTGCAGGCCCAGGCGACCGTGCTGGTGGCCGATTTCGGCGGCGGCACCAGCGACTTCTCCCTGATGCGCTTCCGCCGCGAGGGCGGAAGGGTGCGCGCCGAGCCGCTGAGCCGCTCGGGCGTGGGCGTGGCGGGCGACGCCTTCGACTACCGGATCATCGACCAGGTGATCTCGCCCCGCCTTGGCAAGGGCGGCGAGTACCGTTCGGGCGGCAAGGCCCTGCCGGTGCCCGGCCGCTACTATGCGGCCTTCGCCCGATGGAGCCAGCTGGCCCTGATGAGGGGCTCTCGCGAGCTTCGGGAGCTGCGCGAGATCGCTCGCACCGCCCTGGACCGCCCGGCGCTGGAGCGTTTCATCGCCCTGGTCGACGGCGACCACGGCTGGCGGCTCTACCAGGCCGTCTCGGCGGCCAAGGAGACTTTGTCGAGCGAGCCCGTGGCGCATTTCAAGCTGGAGGCCGGTGAGCTGACGATCGAGGCGGACATCGCCCGCGCCGACTTCGAGCGCTGGATCTCGAAGGAGCTGGCGTCCATCGAGGCGGCGGTCGACGAGGCCCTGGCCAAGGCCGGGCTGAGGCCCCAGGACATCGACAAGGTGTTCCTCACCGGCGGCTCCTCCTTCGTGCCGGCGGTGCGCGAGATCTTCCTGCGCCGCTTCGGCCAGGACGCCATCGAGACCGGCGGCGAGTTCGAATCCATCGCCACGGGCCTGGCCCTCATCGCCGCGGCGCCCGATCGCGAGGCCTGGGTGCAGCGCGGCTAGGAAGCGAATTATCGCCACCCATCCAGAAGCCGCTCGGCGATCTGCACCGCGTTCAGGGCCGCGCCCTTCAGCAGCTGATCCCCGGCCAGGAACAGCATCAGCGTCCGCCCGGAGGGGTCGCCCGGATCGCGGCGCACGCGGCCGACCAGCACCTCGTCGCGGCCGGCGGCCTCCGACGGCATGGGGAAGCGGTTGGCGGCCACGTCGTGGGCCAGCTTCAGGCCCGGCGAACGGGCCAGGAGCGCCAGGGCGTCCTCCGGCGTCAGGGGCTGGTCCAGCTCCACGGTCAAGGCGATGGCGTGGGCCCGCAGCACCGGCACCCGCACGCAGGTGACGCCGACGCGAAGGTCCGGCGCGTCCAGCAGGCGCTGCAGCTCCTGGACGATCTTCAGCTCCTCGTCGTTGGAGCCGGTCTCGGGGTCGATGGCGCTATCGTGGCTGAACAGGTTGAAGGCGTAGGGATGGGCCAGGGCCTTGGGCCGATAGGGGCGGCCGTTCAGATAGGCCGAGGTGGAGTCCAGCAGCTCCGCCATGGCCTCGGCGCCCGCGCCCGAGGCGGCCTGATAGGTCGAGGCGATCACCCGCCTCAGCCCCGCCGCCCGGTGCAGGGGCGCCAGGGCCAGGACTGCGATGGCCGCGCAGCAGTTGGGATTGGCGATGATCCCGCCATGTCCATCCAGCGCATGGCCGTTCGCCTCGGGCACGACCAGGGCCGCGGCCGGGTCCATGCGGAAGGCCGAGGAGTTGTCGATCACCACCGCCCCAGAGGCGGCCGCGACGGGCGCGAACCGGCGCGAGGTGGCGGCGTCGGTGGCGAACAGCACCAGGTCCTGGCCCTGCAGCGCCGCCTCGGTGAGCGGCTCGACGGTCAGGGTCTCGCCCCGATAGGCGAGCGTCCGCCCAGCCGAGCGCTGGGAGGCGAAGAGGCGCAAGGCCGCCACGGGGAAGCGCCGCTTCTCCAGGCACGTGATCATCTCGCGTCCCACCGCCCCGGTGGCGCCGGCGATGGCGACCTTCACGGGCGCGGCCAGGCGCAGGGGCGCCGAGGGGGGCGGGATCTCGTTGAGGAGGGCGGCGGGCATCGGGTCGTCTCCTGGAGGCCGGAGACGGGGGGCGCCTGTCTTGCCCCGTCCTTACCGGCCGGGGCTTTGGGGCTTTGCTGGCGTCAGCTTGGACGAGCGCGCATCAGCCCCCGCCCCGGAAGGCGGTTGCGAATTGCGATGCGCTTGAAGTCCATCGAACGCGGCATGGGTCCGAGATAGCGGGGGCGAGCTTGGCTGTAAATGGCCTGGCGCCACCGTAGATCCACCGTAGTCACGGTGGACCTGTGCCCTGTCCGTATGCACCAGCCGACCCGTCGTCGACGCGGCGCAAGGGGCCTGGATCGGAGCATCCTGCAACTTCTCACCTCCATCGCCGGGATGGCCCCGGGCGCCGGCCCAGCATGCCCCGCTGTGGCCTCGATGAGTGCGACGCTAAGAGGCGAACAACGCCTTGCGTCCAGCGGGCCGAGCCACTAGGTTCCGCGCCTTCGCCGAAAGGCCAGCGCGCGCCCGTAGCTCAGCTGGATAGAGCACCAGACTACGAATCTGGGGGTCGGGCGTTCGAATCGCTCCGGGCGCGCCA
>CAZTMF010000140.1:0-4162 GCA_964614675.1 uncultured Caulobacteraceae bacterium
TGACGGCGCCGTCCCGGTCTATTTCGAAGCCGCGGCGGTGATCACCGTGCTGGTGTTGCTGGGCCAGGTGCTGGAGCTGCGCGCCCGCGAGCGCACGAGTGGCGCGATCAAGGCGCTGCTGAACCTCGCGCCCAGGACCGCCCGGCGCGTCCGTGACGACGGCGCCGACGAGGAGGTTGGGCTGGGTCTGATCGTCGTCGGCGACCGACTGCGTGTGCGGCCGGGCGAGAAGGTCCCGGTCGACGGCGAGGTGCTGGAGGGCCGCGTCGCCATCGACGAGTCCCTGATCACAGGCGAATCCATGCCGGTCACCAAGGCGCCCGGCGCCAAGGTCGTCGCGGGTTCACTCAACAAGACCGGCTCCTTCGTCATGCGCGCCGAGAAAGTCGGGGCCGACACCCTGCTCGCACGGATCGTGCAGATGGTCGCCGAGGCCCAGCGCAGCCGCGCGCCCATCCAGCGCATGGCCGACAAGGTCTCGGGCTGGTTCGTGCCGGCGGTGATCGCGGCCGCCCTGGTCGCCTTCGCCGCCTGGGCCGTGGTCGGGCCGGAGCCGCGCCTCGCCTATGCGCTGGTGGCGGCCGTGTCGGTGCTGATCATCGCCTGCCCCTGCGCGCTCGGGCTCGCCACGCCCATGTCGATCATGGTCGGCGTCGGTCGCGGGGCCCAGGCGGGGGTGCTGATCAAGAACGCCGAGGCGCTGGAGCGCTTCGAGAAGATCGACACCCTGGTGCTCGACAAGACCGGCACCCTCACCGAGGGCCGTCCAGCCCTCACCACGATCCTTCCGGCGCCCGGGTTCGAGGAGGCGGAGCTTCTGCGCCTTGCCGCCAGTCTCGAGCGGGGGTCCGAGCACCCGCTCGCCGACGCCATCCTGCGCGCGGCCAAGGACCGCGATCTCGCGCTCTCGGAAACCTCGGACTTCGACTCTCCGGTCGGCCGGGGCGTGCTGGGCGTGGTGGACGGCCGGCGCGTGGTTCTGGGCGGGGCTCCGCTGATGGCCGAACAGAAGATCGATCCCGCGCCGATGCAGGATCAGGCCGAGCGGCTGCGCGTCGAGGGCGCCACGGTCGTCTTCGTGGCCGTCGACGGCAGGCTCGCGGGGATCCTCGGCGTTTCCGATCCGGTGCGGGCCACCGCAGCCGAGGCCATCGGCGCGCTCAGAGCCGATGGCGTGCGGCTGGTGATGATGACCGGCGATAACCGGACCACGGCCCTGGCGGTCGCCCGCCGGCTCGGCATCGAGGACGTGGAAGCCGAGGTCCTGCCCCAGGACAAGGCGGCCGTCGTGCAGAAGCTGCGCGCCGAAGGCCGCGTCGTCGCCATGGCCGGCGACGGGGTCAACGATGCCCCCGCCCTGGCGGCGGCGGATATCGGCGTGGCCATGGGCGCGGGCGCGGACGTGGCCATCGAGAGCGCCGGCGTCACCTTGCTCAGGGGAGACCTCGAGGGCCTGGTCCGCGCGCGCCGCCTGTCACGGGCGGTGATGCGCAACATCCGCCAGAACCTGGCCTTCGCCTTCGTCTACAACCTGGCCGGCGTGCCGATCGCCGCGGGCGTGCTCTATCCCGCCTTCGGACTCCTGCTCTCGCCGCAGATCTCGGCCGCCGCCATGGCCCTGTCCTCCGTCAGCGTGATCGGCAACGCCCTGAGGCTGAGGGCTACGAGGCTTTGACCGGCGGCGGCGCCGCGGGCGTGGCGGCTCCAGGGGGTTTGGGCGGCCCAGGCGGCGGGGGCCCGGGTCCGAGGACCGTGGTCCGGTTGGTCTTCACTCCGAAGTGGTCGGCCGCGTCCTTGGCGGAGAAACCCCAGGTGGCGGACTGGGGATCCAGCGGCAGCATCTGGGCGTCCCAGGCCCGGAATTCCGCCACCAGCTTCTTGTAGACGTCCGGCAGGCGGTCCTTAAGGTTCGCCCGTTCCTGCGGGTCGTCGATCACGTTGAACAGATAGGTGTTCTCCAGGATCTTCAGGTACTTGAAGTCCCCGTCGCGGCAAGCCTCCTGGTCGAGGTTGAGATAGCGCCAGCACAGGGTCCTGGGCTTGGCCGGCGCGGCTTCGGTGATGGTCGGGATCAGGCTCATGCCGTCCGGCGGATAGGCCGGATCGGGCGCGCCGCCGGCGGCCGCCAGCAGGGTCGGCAGCCAGTCCATGGAGATCATCACCTGCTCGGTGCTGGAGCCCGGCGGCGCATGGCCCGGCCAGCGGATCATCGCCGGGATGCGCAGGCCGCCTTCCAGCAGCTCGGTCTTCTTGCCGGTGAACGGCCAGGTGTCGCTGTAGCGCTCCCCGCCGTTGTCGCTGGTGAAGATCACGATGGTGTCGCGCTCGAGCCCCCTCGCCTTCAGGGCCTCCAGGATCCTGCCGATCTGGAAGTCCATGCGGGTGACCATGGCGCCGAAGGTCTTCTGCGAGCCGCTGTCGTTGGCGATGCCCCGCCGCGCTGTGACTCGCTCGGACTCCTTCTCGTCGTCCGGTCCCTCCCAGGGCCAGTGCGGCGAGTTGAAGTGGACGCTGAGGAAGAAGGGCCGGCCGGTCTTGGCGAAGCTGTCGAGCAGGCCAATCGAATGCTGGCCGATCAGGTCGGTGAGATAGCCGGGCTCGGGATCGCGCTTGTCGTCGTTCCAGAGGTCGCTGGTCGGCTTGGTGTGCTGGAAATAGTCGGAACCGCCGCCGTGGAAGCCCCAGAAGTGGTCGTAGCCGCTGAGCGTGGGCCCGTACTTGGGCGGCGATCCCAGGTGCCACTTGCCGATCAGCGCGGTCTGGTAGCCGACCTTCTTCAAGAGCGACGGCAGGGTCGGATGGGATGGAGGCAGGCCGAGGTCGCGCAGCCCCAAGGGCTCCTCCAGCCCGACCGGCAGCCGGTTCTGATAGCGGCCGGTCATCAGGCCCGTGCGCGTGGCCGAGCAGACGGCCGAGTTGGCGTAGGCCTGCATGAAACGAAGCCCATGCTCGGCCAGGCTGTCGATGTTGGGCGTCTTGTAGTCGGGCCTGCCGTAGCAGCTGACGTCCGCATAGCCGAGGTCGTCGGCCAGCAGGAAGACGATGTTCGGCGGCTTGGCCGCCAGGGCCGGAAAGGCCTGACCCGGCGCGAGGGCCGCCACGCTGGCGCCCAGCAGCAATCGCCTGGAAACGTCGGAAGCCCTGGACGCCATCTGAATCTACCCCCGCCTGGAACTCGACCGGCCAGGTGGAAGAGGGCCCTGGCCGCGGGCCCTGGCCTAAGAATGCGAATTCAAATTCACATTTCAAGCCCGGGATCACGATGACCTAGGGCCGCGCGTCCTTCGGCAAAGCCGCGACCTGGTCGGCAGTCAGGTGAGTGATGCCCCTCACGATGCAGGGGACCGCGGCTCCGGGACCATCGGAGACCTGGAGATCCAGGTCCAGGGGACTGCAGATCCATGAGCCGCCGCGCAGCTTGGTGATCAGGTGGGCGTTCGGCCTCTGCAGGGTCTCGCAGGTGGAACTGAGGTCGAGCCGGAAGACCTGATTCACCCCCACGCGGAGGTAGATGGACCTGGAGTCCGAACCGGGCCGCCAGTTCCCCCAGTCGCGCGAGAGGAAACACTGCGAGCGGTCGGGCTTGGGCTGAGCTTGGACCGCGGCTCCGGTCGACACCAGAGCCAGGACGAGCGATGCGCTCAGGATCAGCCGCCGGGACATGGGCCGCCTCCTATCTGGATACAGACCTAATGGCGTCTACCTCTGGCCCGCGGAGGTCAAGCGCCTGACAGGAGGTGGAATACCTCGGAGCGGAACCAGCGGTGGCCCTGGTCCTGGTGCATCCGCTCGTGCCAGAGCTGGTCGATGGCGATCGGCTCCAGCGTCAGGGGCGGATCGAACAGGACCAGCTCGAGGTCCTCGGCCAGGAACTCGGCGAGCTTGCGCGGGATGGTGGCGACGCCGTCTGTGCGGCTGGCCAGGAACGCCCCGGCAAGGAAACTCGGCACCCTCACCTGCACCTGGTCTGGCCCGATCTCGGCGGCGAAGGCCCGCTCCAGAAGGCGGTGCGCGGCATGGCCGGTCGCCGAGGCGACCACGGCGATGTGACGTTCGTCTTGGAAGCCGCCCGGGGCGCCCAGCTCGGCCAGGCGGGGATGCTCGCGCCGCACCACGCTGGCGAAGGGATCGAGATAGAGGCCCTGGCGGCGCAGGGTCGGAG
>CAZTMF010000140.1:4172-7559 GCA_964614675.1 uncultured Caulobacteraceae bacterium
CCGGGAAGGCGCCGATGGCCAGGTCCGCCTCGCCGGCCTCCAGCCGGGCCTCCAGCGGCCGGCTGTCCAGCGGCAGGGCCCGCAGCCTGAGGTCCGGCCCCATCTCCTCGAGGCGACGCATCAGCACCGGCAGGGTCTGGATCATCCCGACCTCGGTGACGAGGACGGTGAACTCCCGATCCGACCTCGCCGGATCGAACTCCCGCGTCGAGGCGCGCAGCATGTCAGAGGCGGCGAGCACGCCGCGCAGGGGCTCCAGCAGCTGGGCTGCCCTCGGAGTCGGCCGCATGCCGAGCCCCACCCGCACCAGCAGGGGATCGCCGAAATGCGCCCGGAGCCGACGCAGGATCTTGCTGAGCGAAGGCTGGCTGAGGTTCAGCGTCTCGGCCGCCCGCGTCAGGCTGCCCACCTCGAGCAGCAGGACCAGGGCCTTGAGGTCCTTCAGGCTGACATCGTCCTTCGCCACGGCGCTCACCATGCCATTTCGGCATTCAGTCTATTCCAGAATGGGCATGGCCTCCAAGCCGCGCCGGTCCTAGCTCTCCGCCAGCCGGGGTCGCTGGGGGGCCCCGCGGAGCCTGTGATGAAGAACTCGAAGTTCGTGATCCAGCCGCACTTCCGGCTGCAGGAATGGGTCGCCGAGGAGAAGGGCTACTTCAAGGACGAGGGCCTGGACTACGTCTTCCAGGAAACGGTGCAGTCCACCCAGGGCGCGGTCCACGACACCCAGGGGCGCAAGTCCGGCGCCTACCAGACCTTCGAGGAGGGCCGCACTTCGGACGTCAGCTGCGCCTGCCACTGGACGGTGAACGTCGCCGCCGCCAACGGCCATGGCAAGCTCTGGGCCGACGCCTATTCAGTCTCGCCGGCGGGAATCTTCGTCCCGGCCGAGTCCCCGATCCGCCGGCCGGAGGACCTCGGCGGCGTGCCCATCTCGGTCGGCTACCAGTCGGGCAGCCACTACTCCTCGATCCAGGCACTGGAGCAGTACCTGTCGAAGGAAAAGATAAATCTCTCCTTCTCCGAAGGCATGCTTTTCAAGCGGTTGGACAACCTGCTCGAGGGCAAGGCCCCGGCTGTGTCTCTGTTCAGCGGCCCCTATTATTTCGCCGAGCAGCTGGGCTTTAGGAAAATCCTCGACAGCACCTTCATGATGTCAGCGATGATCACGGGCGAGCCGGATCAGGAGGACCTGCTCCGCTACTACCGCGCCCTGAGGCGGGCGCAGCGGGACATCGACCTCAGGCCCGAGCTCTACACCCACTACTATCGGAACGAATTCCCGGTCAGGTACCACCAGCTGATGGACACCCGCCGCTGGGGCCCGGGCGAACGCATCGTGTTCGAGCCCTACACCCCCGAAGCCTTCGCGGAATCCCGCGAGTGGATCGCCGAGCACGAGGTGTTCGAGGGCGGCCGTCCGGCGCTGGGGCCCGACAGCTACACGGACGCGGTGGTCCGGCTGGCCGAACGCGCCTGACGCTTGGGCTTCGGCGCTTCGACAGGAGCCGGCGGAACGTAGGCGTTCTCACCGTGGGCCAGGATGCTGGTGGTGACGCCGCCCTGCACGACGCTGACGCCGAGGAAGGTCATCTCGCCACCCAGAAAGCTGATGTCGGTCAGCGGCACGCTGCGGTCGCGCTTCAGCTCGCTGACATCCTTCTGGGTCAACGCCAGGGTCATGGCCTTGCGGGCGACGCCCTCGGCCTCCGCCTTCTCGATCTCGCTACGGAAGCGGATGGCGACGGGGGCTCGGGGCATTTGCGGTGGTGGTTTCACGGGGCTGGCTCCAGGCGGAAGTTGCGGATTTCGTCCTGCACTGACTGCAGTCGTTCACGAACACCCGAGGTGCTCAGCCACGATAGCTGCGCACGACGGCCTTCAGGAGCACGGTGCGGCGAACCGAGAGGTCGGTCTCTTTCAGCTCCGACTGGGCGCCTTCGAGGACCCGCCCCTGGTGCCGGCAGCCCAGCGCCCAGGTCTCGGCGCGGACTTCGGCAGGAGAGACCCACTGCGAGCGGACGGACTTCACGAGGCGATCGAACGGCTTCATGGCGCTTTTCCTGTCCATCAGTGGCCTTCGTCGACGCGCGACGGCTCCTGTTCCTGTTGGGCGGCGATCGAGGTGACCAGGGCGTCGCGCATGCGCCGCCTCGGACGTGAGCGTTCGATCGAATGGTAGGCCTGGCGCAGGAGCCGGAAGAAGTCGGCGTCCCCGAGCTTCGCCGCCCGGGGCCGGGACTCCGACGCCGCCTCGAGGGTCAGGGCGACCAGGGCGCGCGCTTCGACCGGATCATGGACGAGCGCCATGGCGGACTTGAAGAGGGCCGCCGAAAGGCGGCCGTCATCCGGCGATTGATGATCGATTTCACTGCAGACGTCTTGCATCGAACGCTCCTCCCGCCGCGGGCCTTGGCGGTGATTACGCAGACAATCGAAGCGTCGCGGCGGACAAGCCCTTTGCCCGCGGCTCTCTCGTCACATGTGCCGGGGGCTCAAGGCCTCGAGCCATGCTTCCTCCCGTCGCCAGCTGTGCACCTCGGCGCACTTCGGACAGCGGAAGCGGTACTCGCCCTTCAGCGCCTGGAAGGCGGAAGGGCGCAGGCGAAGAACGGTCTCGACCGGGTCGCCGGTCGTCGGACACTGGATCAGGATGCGGCTGACGACGTCGCTCATCGGCGGGGCCGGTAGACGCGCCGCTGGCCCCCGGTATGGGCGCCTTCGGCCTTGTGGCGGAACACCAGCCGGCCGCGATTCAGGTCATAGGTCGTCATCTCGACCGTGACCCGGTCGCCGACCAGGGTGCGGATGCGGTTCTTGCGCATCTTGCCGGCGGTGTAGACAAGGATCTCGTGACGGCCGTCCAGCTGTACGCGGAACTGCCCGTTGGGCAGAATCTCAGCGACCACGCCGTCGAGCTCGATCACTTCTTCCTTCATGTCGTTCCTAGAACTCTAACTCGCGCCGATGAAGCGCCAGCCGCCGGTGGGGCTGGACGCCAGGGCGGCAAGGCCCCGGTCGCCTGGCAGACTTGGCGTTCCGTGAGGCGCCTGGACCTCGAGGGAATGCCCGTTGGCGAAGCGTACGCGAAGGCGGTCGTCGCCGACCGCCTCCATCACCATCGCCTCGAAGGCGATCGTGGGATCGCCCGTACTATGGAAAAACTCGGTCTTAAGCGGACCTCAGAGACACGGCCGATTCCCGGCCGGTCTTGCTGTCGCGCTCGAGCTCGAAGGACACCTTCTGTCCTTCATCGAGACGCCCAAGGTCCGAACGCTCAACCGCGGAGACGTGGACGAAAACGTCCTTGCCGCCGTCGTCGGGCTGGATGAATCCGAAGCCCTTGGTCGCATTGAACCACTTCACGGTTCCAGTCGTCATATAGTC
>CAZTMF010000141.1:0-7553 GCA_964614675.1 uncultured Caulobacteraceae bacterium
CGGCAGCACGGACGTGAAAGGACAGGTCGTCAACAAGGCCGGCATCACCAGCTGCACCGTGAAGTTCGCCAGAGACTACGAGGCCGGGAGCCTGGTGGTGTGCATGGTGCAGGACTTCGCCACCAGCACCCCTGCGCCCTATCTCTCGAGCGTCAGCCCGGAGTCCATCACGGTGTCGTGGCCCTCGAGCTTCTCGGGCTCGTGGTTCTACATGTGCGCGGGCTAGCCGGCGCCTCTCAGAGCCGGCGGAGCCAGCCGTTGGGGTTGTAGGTCACGTTGCGGCCGTAGTGATCGCAGAGTTCGAGGTCGACCTCGTAGGCGCCCGGGTGGGCCGCCAGGAAGTCGCGCACGGCCCGGTTGGGCCCGTCCTTGAACTGTTTGTAGCGCCCATCGGCGAAGTGAGAGACCACTCCGTCCTCGACTACGATGTAGTCGCCGGGCTGCAGCCAGTCGTGGAAGAAGCCGAGCACCGCGATGGACTCCTGGTAGTGGTGACTGGAGTCCTCGACGACCAGCACGGGGTGCAGGCAACTCGCCAGCAGCTCGGGGGTCAGCACCTCGCCCAGCTTGTTGGCGTCGCCGGTCATGAAGATGATGCGCGGGTCGGTGAAATTGACCTCGGGGGCGATGTCCACCGCCAGGACCTTGGGCTCCGCGACGCCATGGGCCGCCATCATGTCGGCGAACCACAGGGCGCTGCCGCCGCGCTTGGCGCCGACCTCGATCACCGTGCGGGGACGCTGCCTGCTGAGCAGCTGCAGATAGATGCCGATGTCAAACGGGCTCTTGATGAACGGCACGCCCTTGTAGCGGGTGCGGAACACGCCGGCCTGGACGGTGTCCAGCAGGTCCTGCGGAATGGCGGAGTCGAACGAGCGCACGGCGCCGGCGACGGGGTCTTCGGTCATGGTCATGCCTGAACGGGTGCGGGGGCCTGGGCCGCGCGCCAGAGCTCCGGCGCCAGCTCGCCTGCGCCCGGTTGCTCGCTCCGGGCCTGCACCAGCCGCGACAGAACGGCCTTGATCCGGGGATCGCGTCCGCTCCAGGCGCCGGCGCGCGAGAGGATGTCCGGGGAGGGCTCCTTGGACTTGCGGCTGGAAGCCACGATCGCGTTGTAGTTATCCCAAAGCGTCCGGTCGGCGGGATTGAGTCCGGCCACCAGCAACAGTCCCGTGGGCGCGGTGTCGAGCGGCTGGATGAACAGATCCGGCCGGAACTTGCGCAGGAAGCGGCCCAGTTTCCAGACATCCCCCGCCCACAGCCGTGTGCGCCGCGTGCGCTCGCCCTGGGCAGGGTGGTTCGGATAGATGTCGTCGATCACGATCAGGCTCGACGGCGAGGCGATCCGCTCGGCGTGCATGAAGTCGCGCAGGGCGTATTCGAACAGGTGCATGCCGTCGATGAAGATCAAGTCCGGCGATACGGCCAGGCTCTCGCCCGAGCGCGGGTCGAAATAGTCGTCGCTGGCCATGGCCACGACGCGGGCCGTGGACGGCAGCTCGACATTCACCTGGGGCTCGGGATCGACGCCGACGGCCGGGCACTTGGCCAGGGCCAGGCTGGCTCCGGTCTCGACGCCGATCTCGAAGTAGGCGCGCGGCTCCAGCGCCGCGTGAAGGTCGGTCAGGACCTTGATCGCCGAGCGGTCGCCCCGGATCGCCTCTTCCTCCTCCGTGCCGCGGATCTGCGACGGGTGCTGGGGTTCGGAGAAGTCGCGGCCGTCGGCGGTCCGCGCGCCGACGTCCGGGATAGAATGGCGGGCGAAGACGCCGACCAGGTCGTACCAAGGCGCCCGCTCGTCCATCCAGACGTCGATCAGCTTGACGTTCGCGTACTTGGCCAGGGCCCGGAAGCTGTCGGGATAGAAGCGGTAGCAATCCACCGGATGGCGGTGGATCGGTCCGGCGGACGGGGCGATCAGGAAGAGATAGCCGCCCGGCTTCACCACCCGCATCATCTCGGCGAAGGACAGCCAGAAGAACTCGCAGTGCTCGAGCATCTGGCCGGAGAGCACCAGGTCCACCGAGGCGTCGTCGAGCGGCAGGCGATACGGGTCTTCCAGCACGATCGAGACGCCCGGCGCGGCGGCGATGTCGGCCGTGAGATAGTGGAATTTCGGATCGTTGAAGATCTGCCGGAAGCTGCCGTTCACGTCGGCGGCGCCGACGTCCAGCACGGTGATCCGGTCCTGTTGCTCCAGCGCGCCGCCCTTCACGAAGCGGCGGTAGCACTTGTGCATGTTCTCGAGCGAGGTCGGGTGCACTGATGTCTCAAGTAGCTGTGGACGCGAGGACGCTCGCCGCGCGGCCAACATAGAGGGGCGCGGCGGCGCTTCAACGATTTTTCGGTCGTTGGCCCAGGCAGGCCGCAGCTGGCTAGGCCGCCTGCATCATCCGTTCGACTTCGGCGACGATCTCGCGAAGGTGCACGGGCTTGGACAGCACCCGCGCGCCAGCAGGCGCGCGGTCGCCCGCCGCCAGGGCCACGGCCGCAAATCCGGTGATGAACATGATGCGCAGCCGGGCCGAACGGGCGGCCGCCTGGCGCGCCACTTCGATGCCGTCGACGCCGGGCATCACGATGTCGGTGAGCAGCAGATCCCAGTCGCCGTCTTCCAGGGCGATGAGCGCCTCGTCGCCGTCGGCGCAGGACCTGACCTCGTAGCCCGCCCGTTCAAGAGCACGCGCAAGGAAGCCCCTGAGGGAATCGTCGTCTTCGGCCAGAAGGATGCGCGGCATGGTCCCTCGGAATTCAGCTGGCGCAGACGCTCCGACTGCCCGGGCCGGCAATCTATACAGCAGGTGTAAACCGGCCATAAACCGAAGACGGTCCGCGTTGACCGCCAGCCGGCAAGTCAGCACATAGTCTGTCATGGATGCTGGGGAACTGCCCGCTTCGACGGCCCAGGCGGCCTTCGAACCGCCCTACGAGCTGAGGCTCGGCGAGCGGACGGCCGGCATGTCTCCCTCGCCGTTGGTGTTCGCATCCCCCCATTCCGGCCGCCATTACCCGCCTGACATGGGGGCCTCGGCCCGGCTGGGCGAGACCGCCATCCGCAGCTCCGAGGACGTGCTGGTCGACAAGCTGATCGACGCCGCGCCCCGCCACGGCTGCGCCGTGCTGCTGGCCCGCTTCGCCCGCGCCTATGTCGACGTGAACCGCGAGCCCTACGAGCTGGACGCGGCGATGTTCGAGGATGAGGTGCCCGAGTTCGCGCGCGGTCGTACGGCCCGGGTGGCCGCGGGCCTGGGCTCCATCGCCCGCCTGGTGGCCGAGGGGCGCGAGATCTACGACCGCAAGCTCACCTTCGCAGAGGCGATGGCGCGCATCGAGGCGGTCCACAAGCCCTATCACCTGGCGCTCCGGCGGCTGCTGGATGACGCTGTGTCGGCCAATGGCGCGGCGGTCCTGGTCGACTGGCACTCCATGCCGGGCGCGGCGAGCCGGGCCGGCTCGGGCCGGCGGCAGGTCGATATGGTGCTGGGCGACCGCTTCGGTTCGACTTGCTCGCCCATGCTGACCGATACGGTCGAGCGGGCTCTGGTCGGCATGGGTTATGTGGTGGCCCGCAACGCCCCCTACGCCGGAGGCTACACCACCGAGGCCTATGGCCGGCCGGTGGAGGGCGTACACGCCCTGCAGATCGAGATCAGCCGCTCACTCTATCTCGACGAGGGTTCCCTCTGTCCCAAGCCCAGCTTCCAGCGACTTGCCGACGATCTGGAGCGGGTGTTCGAGGCCCTGGCGGCGCTCGATCCCAAGACCCTGCGCTAGGACCCGGGACTGGCCCCCTAAGGCACAAAAAAAAGCCGCGCCCGAAGGCGCGGCGTAAGTCGATAGGGAGGAAACGCCCAGGAAGGGCAACGGCGTCAGCGACGCCGTGATTTGAAGTTAGTGTGCAGCGCACAAACTGACAAGCCGCATCTGCGAAAATTCTTTCGATGGAAACGTCAGAGAAAATCGATGCAGCTAAGCCGTACGCCAAAAATGTGCGCTTTTTCCGTCATTTGCAGTAAACATTCCAGATCTGGACTCATGCTGCATTGCAAGATGCAACTGCAATGCAGCGACCCAATTCGGGTCGGCGGCTTGTTCCGGCGCGGCCAAGGCCCGAAAATCCACTCCAGGACGAGGCTGGAAATCCCGGAATGATCTGCCTGCTGCTCGCCAGCGCCGTGGCCGCCGCCGACCCTCCGTCGGAGACGGGGCCCCCATCGACGCCTCCGCCTGCTGCGGGCGTTCCAACGGCGACCCCGGCCTCGCCGCCGCCCAGCATCGATTCTCTGCTCAAGCCGGGCCCCGACCAGACCACCGACGCCGCCGAGGAGCCCGGCGCGGCTGTCCCGCCGGCGCCGCCCCAGGGGCCGGTCCCCTACAGCCAGCTCGACGGCAAGGCCTATGAGGACGCCATTCGGAACTCGGCGGCCGAGGGTCGGTCCATGGCGGGCGCGCTCGATGGCGGCTGGACGCTGGCGGGAACGGACGGGCAGCGGCTCTACCGCTTCCAGTTCGTCGGTCACGGCGGGTTGGAGCAGGCGGACGGGGCCTGGCGCGACCTGAACGGCGGCGCCCGGCTGGCCGGCTCGGGCGTCATCGACCAGGTGGCCTTCGCAGGCGACCAGCTGACGCTGCGCTTCTACGAGACGGGTCCCGCCGACGAGGTGGTGGTGACGGTCAAGCCCGCCGGAACGGCGCCCTGGACGGGTGAGCTCCGACGCCACGGCGCCGACGTGCCGGTGACTTTCAAGAAGGACTAGAGCCCCGAGCTCACTCGTCCTCTTCGAAGCGTGCGGCGACCAGTTCACCGAGAGCGTCCAGCACGGCCTCGGCGTCGGCCCCTTCGGCGGAGAGCTCCAGCACCGAACCGGGGCCAGCCCCCAGCATCATCAGGCCCATGATCGAGCGGGCGTCGACGCTCTGGCCGTCGCGGGTGACCGTCACCTCCGCGTCGTAGTCCGCGGCCAGCTTGACGAATTTGGCCGAGGCGCGTGCGTGCAGCCCGCGCTTGTTGACGATTTCCACCGTCTTGCGGGCGGTCATTTTTCTCCCGCGAGGACGTAGGAGGCGACCGAGATGTACTTGCGCCCGGCGTCCTGAGCGTGGGCCACGCAAGTCTGCAGGTCCTCGCGGCCGCGGATCGAGGCCAGCTTGATCAGCATCGGCAGGTTCAGCCCGGCGATCACCTCGGCGCGGGTCTGTTCCATCACCGAGATGGCGAGGTTGGAGGGCGTGCCGCCGAACATGTCGGTGAGCAGGATCACGCCCGAGCCGGAATCCACCCGATCGACGGACTCCAGGATGTCCTGGCGGCGCTGCTCCATGTCGTCCTCGGGCCCGATGCAGACCGACTCGACGGCCCGCTGCCGGCCTACCACGTGTTCCATGGCCGAGACGAACTCCGCGGCCAGGCGCCCGTGCGTCACGATCACCAAGCCGATCATTCCAGATTACTCACCCGGTCGCCCCCGGCGCCGCCCACGAAGGGGCGGTATTTACGCCGCGCCGCGGCCACGTCCAAGGCGGTTCAACGCGCGACCGAGTTTCGCAGGCGCCGATGCATCCGGCGCGTGCAGACGCAGCAGTGGAACCTCGACGCCGGCGATGGTCTCCGTGACCTCTTCGGGCGTCCGTTCGATCGTCTCCAGGGGATCGCACCGGACGACCATGGCGATCTCGGCCAGCCAGAGGGACGGCTCCTGCACAACGCCCACGCCGCGCAGCTCGATGAGGCCGCTCAAGGTCTCGGGCGCCCGGCCGAACACCCGTTCCCCGGAGGCCCAGACCACCGTCCGATCGTCGGCGACCAGCCGGAAGCCCGCGCCGACGGCGCGCAGCATCAGGTCGCTCTTGCCCGAACCGGAGCCCCCCAGGAGCAGGACGCCCCGCCAGGGCCCCGAGGACCTGAGGGCGATCAGCCCGGCGTGTAGGATCATGAACGCGCCTCGGGCAGGCTGATCGACAGCCGCGCCCCAATGACCTTGCCCTCCGCGTCGGTGCGGTTCTCGGCCCGGATGCGGCCACGGTGCGCCTCGACGATCTGCCGGGCGATCGACAGGCCGAGCCCCGAGTGGCCGCCGAACGCCTGACCCTTGGGGCGCGAGGTGTAGAACCGCTCGAAGATGGTCTCGAGATTGTCGGGCGGCACGCCCGGCCCGTCGTCCTCGACGGCGATCACCGCCTGGCCGCCCTTGCGGGCCAGCTTCACGGTCACCGTCCCGCCCGGCGGGCTGAAGGACCGGGCGTTGTCGACCAGGTTGCGGAACACCTGGCCAAGCGGTCCCTCCCGGCCGGTGACGCGGATAGGCTCGGCGAGCTCGGGGCCACGGAAGACCACCCTGGGCTCGTCGGGCGCGGCGGAGGCGGCGTAGAGGCCGACGATGTCGGTGAGCAGCCGGCCGAGATCGATGGTGCGCGGATCCTCGCGCGACAGCTCCGCATCCAGCCGCGAGAAGTTGGAGATGTCGGTGATCAGCCGGTCGAGGCGGCCGACGTCCTGCTTGAGGATCCCGAACAGCCGCTGGCGCGCGGCCTGATCGGTGACCAGGTCCAGGGTCTCCACGGCCGAGCGGATCGACGTCAGGGGATTCCTGATCTCATGCGCCACGTCGGCGGCGAAGCGCTCGATGGCGTCCATGCGCTCGGACAGGGTGTCGGTCATCGCCTGCAGGGCGCGGGTGAGGTCGCCCAGCTCGTCCTTGCGCGCGGCGATGTCGGGCAGGGAGATGGCGCGGCTGCGCGACAGGCGCACGCTGTCGGCGGCCCTGGCGAGCCGGAGCACCGGCCGCGCGATCAGCCAGGTCAGCAGGAACGAGGAGAGCAGGGCCACGCCGATCGCCACCAGGATGAACGGCACCAGGGCCCGGCGCTGTGCGGCGATGATCTTGTCGACGTCGACCGCCTCCAGGGTCAGGACGCCCACCACCGCCTCCACCCGCTGCACCGGCATGGAGACCGAGACCACGCGCGCGCCGTTCTGGGCGGTGCGGATCACCTCGACCGTGTCCCCCTTCAGAGCCTTGGCGACCTCGCCCTGGAGCTCCGCCTGCGAGCGGGCCACCGTACGGGGATTGGAGGACGCGTCCTTGTCCAGCATCTGGAAGCGCAGCTGGAGCGAGCCGCGCTTGCGCGCCGGCGGCAGCGACCGCCGCTCCACGCGGTCGCCCAGGACATAGGTGTCGGCCAGGAGTCGGCCATGGGCGTCGAACAGACGCGCGCGCTGGGACTTGGGGATGAACAGCAGCTCGATGACCTGCTTGGCCACATCGGCGTCCAGCCTCGGCTCGGGCGAGCCGCGGGTCGCCGCCTGGTCCAGCACGTTGGCGATCAGCTCGCTCTGGGTCCTCAGGCTGTCGAGGCGGGCCTCGATCAGGCCCCGGCGCATCTCGTTGAGGATCAGCACCCCGGCGATCAGGATCGCCAGGCCCAGCAGATTCAGGACAAGGATCAGCTGGCCGAGGCGCGAGCCCGGCCACAGGCGCCGCGAGGGACGCGTCTCAGCTTTCGCGGTAGCGGTATCCGACGCCATAGAGGGTTTCGATGGCGTCGAAGGTGGG
>CAZTMF010000142.1:0-7491 GCA_964614675.1 uncultured Caulobacteraceae bacterium
GGCGCGCGCGCCTGCCCACCCATTGGATCTCGAGACCGCACTCAGCCGGTTGGCCGAAGGCGACCTGACCGTGCGGATGCAGGTCGCTTCCGCCCAGAACGACGTCGCCGCGGTCTTCAACACCGTGGCCGACCGCCTTGCCGCCGCCATGGCCGCCAACGATCCGGCTGGCCCCCCACTGCTGGACGCGGTCTCGGCCGCCCACGCCGCCGCCGGCAAGCGACCGGTCTTCTTCGCCATCGTGGGACTTGGCCGTTTTGGAGAGCTTCGCCGCCAGCTCGGCTCGGAGCTGGCCGGCGACATCCTCGACGAGGTGTGCGCGCGGCTTACCCGGCACGTGCCGGACGTGCGGATCGGCCGGGTGGGACGCACCCAGGTCGAGATCCTGTTCCCCGCCGCATCCGAGACCGAGGCCGAGGCGCTGCTGGAGCGCGCCTGGGCCGAGCTGGAACAGCCGCTGGAGCTCGACGATCAGAGCATCGATATCGACGTGGTCATCGGCTACGCCCAGGCCCACCACGGCGACGATTCGGTCATCGAGAACGCCGCCATGGCCCTGGCGCGCGCCCAGTCGGGGCACGCCAAGATCGCCGGCTACAGCGTCGAGGAACGGCGCGCCGCCGCCGCGCGCGTGCAGCTCATGCGCGACCTGCACCGGGCCCTGGCGGGCGACGAGCTGTTCCTGGCCTATCAGCCGAAATTCAGGTGCCGGACCGACGGGATCGACTCGGTCGAGGCCCTGATCCGCTGGAACCACCCTGAGCACGGCCTGGTGCCTCCGGACCGCTTCATCGGTCTCGCCGAGGAGACCGGCGCCATCACCGAATTGACCCGCTGGGTGGTGCAAAGAGCCATCGTCGACCAGCAAGCGCTGGCGGCCCGCGGCCACCCCCTGCCCGTCTATGTGAACCTGTCCGGCCGTCTGGTGGCGGACGCCGCATTCACCGAGTGGCTGCTGGAGCAGGTCAGGCCCCTGCCGCGGGGCGCCATCGGCATGGAGATCACCGAGACTGCGATCATCGAGGATCCGGAGCACGCCCTGGCCAATCTCCAGGCCTTGGCGGATGCGGGCGTACCGATCGCTATCGACGACTATGGCGCCGGCCTGTCGTCGCTGGCCTATCTGAAGCAGTTGCCGGCGACCGAACTGAAGATCGACCGCCTCTTCATCTCGGGCCTCACCTCGGAGCACCGCGATCCGCTGCTGGTGCGTTCGACCATCGATCTGGCCCATGCGCTGGAGATGGAAGTCACGGCCGAAGGCGTCGAGGAAGCCACCACCCTGGCCCTGCTCAGGACCATGGGCTGCGACCTGATCCAGGGCTTCTTCATCGCGCGCCCCATGCCGCTCGATCAGCTCGAAGCCCTGCTGGCGGAAGGAGTCGAGGTGAAGACCGACGTCTCCTTCATGCACGCGCTGCAGCGCCGGGCTCAACTTTAGGCTGGGATTAAGCGTAACCGGCTAGCCTCGCGTGGTTTGGAGGTTGGGATGAGTCGCAGACTCCTCGCCGCTTTGCTTATGACGGGCGCGATGGCGGGCGCCGGCGCGGCGCATGCATCCGCGCCCATGCCGTCGGCGTTCGACTCCGCGATTGGTCTCGCCAAGTCGTCCATGATGGGCGACCCCAAGGCCGCCCTCGCTGCGTCCCGCGCCGCCCTCGGTCTCGCCAAGGACAGCCCCGGCGATCCCGCCCTGCGGACCGCCACAGCCCAGTGGCTCGAGGGCGAGGCGCTGATGCGGACCGGACAGGTCAAGCAGGCGGTTCCGATCATCGAACAGGCCCTCGCCGTCGTCGCCGCGCGTCAGCCCAAGGGCCAGCTCCACGGCGACCTGATGATGTCCGAAGGCGGCGCCATGAGCATGCTGGGCGACGTCCAGAAGGCGTTGGAGGACTACCAGGGCGCCTTCGACATCTACCGCGCCGCCAACGATCCGCGCGGCCAGGCCAAGGCGCTGCAGAACATCGGCTCGATCTACCAGGACGCCCGCGACTATGAACGGGTGCTCAAGTACTACGCCCAGTCGGCGGAGACCTATAAGGCCGACCCGGTCCTGCTGGTCTCGGCGCTGAACAACAAGGCGGACGCCTACAAGGAGCTCGGCCGCTACGACGACGCGATCGGCGCCTTCAAGGCGGCCTTGGCGGTCGCGCGGCGGATGGGCAGCGCGTCGCTGCAAGCCAGCATCTACACCAATCTGGCCTCGGCCGATGTGAAGGCCGGACGCTTCGACGACGCCGAAGCCGACGTCGGACGGGGCCTTGGTCTGGCCAGCGCCGCCGCGCCCGAGGAGCGGCCATTCCTGTGGGGCGTCGCCGCCGAGGTCGCGCTGAAGCGCGGCTCGCCCGAGCGGGCGCGCCAGTGGCTGGAGCGGACCTTCCAGGGCGTGGACCTGAAGACCACCACCTCGCCGTTCCGCGACTTCCACGAAGTCGCCTACCGCACCTATTCGTCGCTCGGCGACGATCACCTGGCGCTCCAGCACCTGCAGGCGTTCAAGCGACTGGAGGACGACGCCCGCAACGTGGCGGCATCGACCAACGCGGCGCTGATGGCCGCCCGGTTCGACTTCGCCAACCAGGACCTGAAGATCGCCAAGCTCAAGGCCGGGCAGCTGCAGCGCGACCTGCAGCTCGGCCGCCAGCGTAACACCATCACCACGGGCCTGCTGGGCGGGTCGGCGCTGATCCTGGTCCTGCTGACCTTCGGCTTCATCTCCCTGCGCCGCAGCCGCAACGAGGTTCGGGCCGCCAACGTCAGCCTCAGGACCTCCAACCAGGCGCTGGAGAAGGCGCTGAAGGCGAAGACCGACTTCCTCGCCACCACCAGCCACGAGATCCGCACGCCGCTGAACGGCATCCTCGGCATGACCCAGGTGCTGCTGGCCGACCGCAAGCTCGACGCCGGATTGAAGGACAAGATCTCGCTGGTGCACGGAGCCGGCGAGACCATGCGGGCTCTGGTCGACGACATCCTCGACCTAGCCAAGATGGAGACCGGAAACCTCACCATCGAGCGGACCGACATCGACCTTCGCACCATCGTGGACGAGACCAGCCGGCTGTGGGCCGACAAGGCGCGCAGCAAGGGGCTGGAGCTGGGGGTCGAGATCGAAGACGGCCTCGGCCGCATCGTCGAGGATGGCGGGCGTCTGCGCCAGATCTTGTTCAACCTGATGTCCAACGCCATCAAGTTCACCGACGCCGGCGATGTGCGGCTCTCGGCCCGCACCGAACGCGCAGACGCCGGCGAGCGCCTGGTGATCGAGGTCTCGGACACCGGGATCGGCATTCCGGCCGATCGCGTCGAAGACATCTTCGAGTCCTTCAGCCAGGTCGACACCAGCGTCACCCGCCAGCACAGCGGCACGGGTCTGGGCCTCGCCATCTGCAAGGATCTGGCGGGCGCCATGGGCGGCTCGATCGGCGTGAGCAGCGAGCTGGGCCGCGGCTCGGCGTTCAAGGTGGTCCTGCCCTTGCGCCGGGCCGCGTCGATCGAACCCGAACAGGAAGCCGCGCCTGACGACGCCCGGCCCAGGCAATTGAGCGACTGCCGCCTCCTGATCGTCGAGGCCAATCCCCTCGCCCAGAGCGTCCTGCGCTCGACCCTCGGCCCGCGGGCGCGGGCGGTGGAGATCTCGTCGTCGGCCGAGGAGGCCTTGCAAGCGCTGAAGCTCGGCCTTTGCGATCACCTGCTGGCCGACGGCGCCGCGCTCGGCGCCTCGGAGGAGGAGCGACTGCAGAGCCTGTCGAAGATCATCGCGGCCGCGGGCGCCTCGGCGGTCACCCTGATGTGGCCTTCGCCGGACGACGGTCTGCGCAAACGTTTGCTGGCCGCCGGCGCCGCCCAAGTTCTGGCCAAACCGATTACTCCCGCTGATCTCGCGGCGGCCCTCGAACGATGGTTCCTGAACGACACATCTGAGATTTCCGCGCCTGTCGGCGCTGAAGTGACAGCTTGTTAGCCATTGATTTCTACAATCTAGGTTGCGGAACCTGACCGCACACCGGAGCCGGCCATGCAGGTGCTCTTCGTCGAAGACGATCCGATGAACCGGCGCGTCGTGAAGGACATGCTCAGCGTCGCCGGCGTCGAAATGTTCGAAGCGGCGGAGGCCGACACCGGCCTCGCCATGCTCGACGACCAGCCCTTCGATCTCGTCCTGATGGACTTGCGCATGCCGGGCATGGACGGACTGACCGCTGTCAGGAAGATCCGCAAGCGCACCGATGCCATGGCCTCGGTGCCCATCATCGTGGTCACCGCCGACACCGCACTCGACCTGCAGCAGCGCTGCCGCGAGGCGGGCGCCGACGACCTATTGCGCAAGCCGGTGGCCATGACGCTGCTGTTCGACGCCATCGCCCGGGCGATTTCCGAACGCCCCGCGTCGGCCGCGGCCGTTCTCGCCTAAGCATCCACGGCGCGGCGAAGGGCGGCGGACGCCCTCGGGCCGGCTTCATCGATCATTGATCGCGTTCAGGCCGCTTCGGCGCGGCCGGCCAGGCCCTGCATGATCGCCTTGTTCACCTCGACCAGGGGCCCGAAGCTCTCCTGGCTGCGCATCACCGCGCTGGTGTGACGATTGACCCAGATGCTGATGGAGATGATCTGCGCCCTGAGGGCGTGCGGCAGGGCGTTCTCCGGAGCCGCGCAGTCCGCCGCCAGGGCCGACCAGACACGCCGGTTCCAATCGAGCGCCTCGATCCGCGTCTTGATGTCGCTGGCGTCAGCCTCCGACGCCTCGATCAAGGCGCGCGTGACCTGCCCGAACAGTCGATACTCCGCGTCGCGCGGGGTCTCAGACCTTTGCGTCGCGCTCTGATACGCCTTGAGCGACATTCCCTAGCCTCTCGTCCTCGTACTCGATGAGTTTGCGGCAGAGCATCAGCGCTTTGTAGTATTCTCGCGCCATTGCATACTTGGAGATGTTAACACAATCCATAAGGATCGCTTGATTCTGGATCACCCCCATGAATTCGCTCAGCCGCTGAGCGAACTCATTATAGTACTTGGACGAGCCAGCCTCATCCAAATACATCATCATGACCGGAAAATAGATGCGGCGCGCGGGCGTTTTGACGTCCTCGGCCTGCATGATGTCCTTCTCACGCAGCACCGAGGCTTTGTTCTGAAGCAGAAGCACGCCCCGCCGATCGCCATTCTGGACGACTGCGCCGTTGAGAACGAACTTTTCGCCGGGTTTCAGCGACAGTTTCAGTGGCACGATAGAGAGCTCCCAAGGACCGGCGGCCGGCCGTTGGCGCCTTCTCGCGCCGACTCGCCGCCAAGCCCGAGCATAGCAGCGACAGACAGAGGCTAAGCAGACAGCGTTAACGACGCCTTTCTCCGTGTGCTGAACGCCCGGACTTAGGCTCTGGTTAACCATGAGCCGGCGATCCATGGGGCCTTGCCGCTTCCCGCCGAGACTCCCATGCCCTCCCCGGTCCGCGCCAGATACTCGGCCTCAGCTGCGGCCCAGGAGCCTTTGGCAGGCGGCGCGGCCGCCGACCTTGCCGGCAAGAGCGGCGGCGAGCCCACCCTGAGCCGGCTGAACAGCGCGCTCGGCGAACTTAAGCTGCTGGCGGTGCGGCCGCATCTCCGGCGGGCCATCGACGCCCTCCGGAACGAACTGCCGCAGCCTGCGGCCGAGGCGGCCCTGAAGGCCCTCCAGCAGGACGAGCGTTGCGGGTACGCTTGGTGGCTGCTCGGCATCGCCCGCGACAAGTCCGGGGACCTGGTCTCGGCCCTCAGGTGCTACGAGGCGGCGATCCAGCTGCTGCCCGACCAGGACGAGCTGGCCAACGACCTCGGCCGGTTGGCGTTCCGGCTCGGGCTGAAGCCGCTGGCCGAACAGCTGTTCGCGCGCTTCCTGCAGGCCCACCCCGACTCGGTGGACGCCGCCAACAACCTGGCGTGCGCCCTGCGCGACCAGTTCCGCCACGGCGAGGCCATCGAGATCCTGCAGGGCGCGATCCGGGACAACCCGACCAGCGGAATACTGTGGAACACCCTGGGCACAGTGCTCTCCGAGCAGGGCAAGTTCGAGACGGCCGCAGTGTTCTTCACCGAGGCGATGCGCTGCGACGACCAGCTGTTCCGCGCGCGCTACAACCGCGGCAACGCCAAGCTGTCGCTCTCGGACTTCCATGGCGCGCTCGAGGATTACGACGCCGCACTGGCTCAGGTGCAGCTGGATGAGGAGCGGGCGATGATGCGCCTCGCCCGGTCCACCCTGCTCTTGAACCTCGGCCGCATCGGCGAGGGATGGGATCTCTACGAGGCCAGGTTCGATCCGGCCTTCTCCGATCTCACCCAGTTCGTCATCGATCGTCCTCGCTGGGCTCCGCAGGACGAGCTCGGCGGCCGTACGCTGCTGGTGATCGGCGAGCAGGGCCTGGGCGACGAGGTCCTGTTCGCCAACATGCTGCCGGACGTGCTGGAGGCCCTCGGGCCGGAGGGACGGATGTCCCTGGCGGTGGAGCGACGGCTCGTTCCCCTGTTCCAGCGCTCCTTTCCGGGGGCGACGGTCGGCGCCCACACCACGGCCAAGGTCGACGGACGGACCTTCCGCGCCACGCCCTTCGTCACGGATCCGGGCGGGGTCGACTTCTGGACGCCGTTCGGATCGCTGCTCCGCCGCTTCCGGCGCAGCGTGGACGCCTATCCAGACCGCCGAGCCTTCCTGACCGCGGATCCCGACCGCGTCGCCTATTGGCGAGACGTCCTGGCCCAGCTCGGTCCGGGACCGAAAGTCGGCCTCGTCTGGAAGAGCCTCAAGATCGAGACGGCCAGGGCGCGTTTCTACTCGCCCTTCGAGACCTGGGCGGCGGTGCTGAAGACCCCGGGGATCGGCTTCGTGAACCTGCAGTACGGCGACTGTGCGGCCGAACTCGCCCAGGCGAGGATGGCGCTCGGGGTGGAGATCTTCCAGCCTCCGGCGATCAATCTGAAGGACGACCTCGACGACGTCGCGGCCCTATCCTGCGCACTCGATCTGGTTCTGGGTCCCGCCAACGCCACCAGCAACATCGCCGCGGCCTGCGGCGTGGAGAGCTGGCTGATCTCCACCCCCGGCGCCTGGCCCAAGCTGGGGACCGATCATTATCCCTGGTATCCGGCCATGCGGGTGTTCGCGTCCCCCGGCTACAACCAGTGGGAACCGGTGATGGCGGAGGTCGCCGAGGCCCTGGCGGCCTTTGCGGCAAAGGCCGGAACAGAAGGCGCGAGAACGGGTTGATTCTTGGTCGGGCGGATCGGCCCGGCGCCAGGAGCAAGACCCATGCCCGCCGAAACGCCAGACCCCGGCCTGGACGAGCAGGATCAGGCTGAAGTCTTCGACGAAACCCATCTGGACGATGACGCCGAGTTCGTCACCCTCGAGGAGATGCCGGACGTCTATGACGCCACGAGCGCCCTCGGCGACAGCCGCGATCTTGAGGCGCTGGACGCCGATGAACTCGATCCGGCGACGCTCGACGACGAGGACCT
>CAZTMF010000143.1:0-7482 GCA_964614675.1 uncultured Caulobacteraceae bacterium
GGCCGCGCGCCTTGCCGCGGTCGCGGCTGGAGGCGCCCTCGATCATGTAGGTGGCCACCGTCCAGGGCGCGCCGGCAAAGCCGATCAGGGCCCGCTCGGGCTCCAGCTCTTCGCGCACGTCGGCCAGGGTCTCGCCCACCGGAGACAACAGGCCCAGAGCGCCATCCAGCGCCAGCTCCAGATCGGAGATCTTCGGCAGGGGTCCGAGCCTGGGCCCCTCGCCCTCCTCGAACCAGACCTTCTGGCCCAGGGCCAGGGGGATCAGCAGGATGTCGGCGAAGACGATGGCGGCATCCAGCGGAAAGCGCCGCATGGGCTGCAGCGTCGCCTCGGCGGCCAGTTCGGGATTGAGGCAGAAGCGGATGAAGTCCTTCGCCTTGGCGCGGGTCTCCCGGTACTCCGGCAGGTAGCGGCCGGCTTGGCGCATCAGCCAGATGGGAGGCCTGGGCAGCACCTCGCCATCGAGAGCCCTGAGAAGGAGAGGTCTGGCCGCTTCGGTCATGGCGCTCTCCTAGTTCGGCGAGCCCTGACTTGTCCAACGGGGAGGGGCTCTCTCCCTCTCATTCCTAAGAAGAGAAATAAGAGATCAGATGAGGGAAGTAGGAGGGGCTCAAACCGTGGATGACTTGAGATCGGCCGGATACGGACGGTCTTATCCGCAGGGCCGCCGCCGATCCGTCCCCGGGAGGACCAGGGCTGTGGAAACCGTGGATGGCGCACGAGGGTCCCGAATTCGTTAATGGATTCCTAATCGGCATGGTGAACAGATCGTTAACGGCCCAAACGCTCCCGTGGTGTGGGACATCTCGGTTGGTCGACGATCGCCGAGATCTCAAACCGGTGGGAATCGACGGTCATAACGGGCCGGTTCTCGACAGGGGCCTTGGCAAAGCCCGGCGCGGCCGCTTTCTTCCACCTCGCCGCACCATGCCGCCGGCCCGAATTCCCGGGCTTGTCCACAGGAGGTGTGCGGTCCGCCCATGAGCTCCACTCCACGCCTCGCCACCTATTTCCACGTCCACCTGGTGTCCGACTCCACCGGCGAGACCCTGAACGCCATGGCCCGCGCCGTGTGCGCGCGCTTCGACGACGTCCTGCCGATCGAGCACATCTACGCCCTCGTCCGGTCGCGCCGACAGCTCGAGCGGGTGCTGGCCGAGATCGCCGGGGCGCCGGGCGTGGTCCTGCACACCATCGTCGACAAGGACCTGAGGGCCCAACTGGAGGCCGGCTGCCGGACGCTCGACCTGACCTGCATCGCCGCCCTGGACCCTCTGGTCTCGGCGCTGGGCCGCTATCTCGGCGCCTCGCTCTCGACCCGCGTCGGGGCCCAGCACACCCTGGACGCCGGCTATTTCGAGCGGATGGACGCCCTGAACTACGCCATGGCTCATGACGACGGCCAAGCCACGAGCGACCTGGAGGCTGCCGACGTCGTGCTGGTCGGAGTCAGCCGCACCTCCAAGACGCCGACTTCCATCTATCTGGCGCATCGTGGGGTCCGGGCCGCCAACGTCCCCCTCGTCCCGGGCTCGGAGCCGCCGGCGCACCTCTTCCAGATCTCGAAACCCCTGGTCGTGGGCCTGACCGTGTCGCCCGATCGGCTGCTGCAGATCCGGCGCAACCGCCTGCTCAGCCTGCGGGAAGAGCGCGAAAGCGCCTATGTCGAGGAAGAGGCCGTCCGCGAGGAGATCGTCCGCGCGCGGCGTCTATTCGAACGCCACCGCTGGCCGGTGATCGACGTGACCCGCCGCTCGGTGGAGGAGACCGCGGCGGCGGTGATCAACCTCCTGAGCGCGCGCGAGGGGCACGTGGCGGAGATCATCGCGTGACGGAGGTCATCCTGGCCTCGACCAGCGCCTCGCGCCGCGCGTTGCTCCAGGGGGCAGGCGTGGCCTTTACCGCAAGGTCGCCGGGCGTGGATGAATCGGCGGCCAAGGCGGCGCTGCTGGGCGAGGGCCTGAACCCCCGTGACATGGCCGACGCCCTGGCCGAACTGAAGGCCATCCGCCTGGCCGCCGGCGAGGCGCTGGTGATCGGCGCCGACCAGACGCTCGATTTCGAAGGCGAGATGATCGACAAGGCCGAGACCCTCGACGAGGCGCGCGAGCGGCTGATGCGGCTGCGCGGAAAGCCCCACAAGCTGCATTCGGGGGTGGTGGTGGCCAGGGGCGGTCAGCCGATCTGGCGCGAGGTGCAGACCGCGACCCTGTGGATGCGGCCTTTCTCCGACGGCTTCCTCGACGACTATCTGGAGCGGGAAGGCGAGGCCGTGCTGTCCTCGGTGGGCTGCTATCGACTGGAGGATATCGGGGTGCAGCTCTTCAGCCGCATCGAGGGCGACTATTTCGCCATCCTCGGCCTGCCGATGCTGGGGCTGCTGGATCTTCTGCGCCGGCATGGAGTGCTGACAACGTGACCCGGCCCGTGACCGCGGCGACCCAGATGGCCGGCGTGGTGGGCAACCCCGTGCGCCATTCCCTGAGCCCCGTCATCCACAACGCCTGGATCGAGGCGGCGGGGCTCGACGCCGTCTACGTCGCCATGCCCACAGCGCCGGAGCGCTTCGGCGACCTGGTCAGAGGCCTGTCGGGCGGCGCGGTCCTCGGTCTCAACATCACCATCCCTTTCAAGGAAGCAGCATCCGCCCTTGCCGACGAACGCAGCCCCGCCGCCGCGCGGGCCGCCGCCGCCAATGTCCTGGTCTTCCGTGAAGGACGGATTCTCGCCGACAACACCGATGGCATGGGCCTCCTGGCCGCCCTTTTGGGCGCGGGGTTCCGGGCGGGCTCCGGTCCGGTCGCCGTGCTGGGCGCGGGGGGCGCAGCGCGGGGCGCGGTGACCAGCCTGCTGGCAGGGGGCGTTCCCGAGGTCCGCGTGGTCAACCGCTCGCTCGACCGCGCCCGGGCGATCGCGGCGATCGACGCCAGGATCGGGGCGTTCGGCTGGGATCAGGTCTCAGGGGCGCTGGACGGCGTCGTCGCGGTGATCAACGCCACCTCGCTGGGCATGACCGGGGAGCCGCCGCTGGAGTTGACACTGGACGACACGCCCCCCGCGGCGGTGATCATGGACATGGTCTATCAGCCGCTGAAGACATGCCTCCTGGCCGAGGCGGAGCGTCGCGGCCACCCGACGGCCGACGGCCTGGAGATGCTGATCGGCCAGGCGCGGCCCTCGTTCGAGGCTTTCTTCGGCCGCCCGCCGCCGGACATCGACGTGCGCCGCCTCTGCGAGCAGGCGCTGGGCGAGGCGAAGTGATCGTCCTCGGCCTCACCGGCTCGATCGGCATGGGCAAATCGACCACCGCGCAGATGTTCGCCGAAGAAGGCGCCTGGGTGCACGACGCGGACGAAACGGTGCACCGCCTCTACGCCCAAGGGGGCGAAGCGGTCGGGCCGGTCGGTGCGGCCTTTCCTGACGCACTGAAGGACGGCGCCATCGACCGCCAGGCGCTGGCGGCCGAGCTCGCCGCCGATCCCGGGGCGCTGAGGCGGCTGGAAGCCATCGTCCACCCGCTGGTGGCGCGATCGCGCGACGCCTTCATCGATAACGCCCGCAAGACGGGAGCCAGGGTCGTGGTGTTGGATGTGCCCCTGCTGTTCGAGACCGGAGGCGACGAGGTCCTCGACGCGGTGGTGGTGGTGAGCGCGCCGCACGATGTCCAACGCCGACGGGTGATGGAGCGCCCCGGCATGACCGCCGAGCGCCTCGACGCCCTGGTCGCCCGTCAGACGCCGGACGCCGAGAAACGCGCGAGGGCCGATTTCGTGGTCGACACCGACCAGGGCCTGAATCACGCCCGGGCCCAGGTGCGGCAGATTCTCGCGACCGTGTCCGACCCGGCCTGGCGGCCGGCCCGACACCTTGCAGGCCCCCGCGAACCGTCCCATTGAATCGACATGGCCCGCGAGATCGTCCTCGACACCGAGACCACCGGCCTTGATCCCCGCACCGGTCATCGGCTGATCGAGGTGGCCTGCCTGGAGCTCGAGGATTTCATCCCGACCGGGCGCAGCTTCCACCGCTACATCCATCCCGGCCGCGAGATCGACCCCGAGGCCCAGGCGGTGCACGGCATCAGCCTCGACTTCCTGACCGGCAAGCCCCGGTTCGAGGAGGTGTGCGAGGAGTTCCTCGACTTCGTCGCCGACACCGTCCTGATCGCTCACAACGCCGGCTTCGACCGCAACTTCGTCAACGCCGAGCTCGAATGGGCCGGCCGGCGCACCCTGCCCGACGGACAGTGGATCGACACCCTGTCGATGGCCCAGAAGCGCTTTCCCGGCATGTACAATTCGCTGGATGCGCTCTGTAAGCGCTTCAAGATCTCGCTGGCCGAGCGCGAGAAGCACGGGGCGCTGATCGACTGCCGGTTGCTGGCGGCCGTCTATCTCGAGCTGTCGGGCGGCAAGGAGCGAGGACTGGACCTTTCGCCCAAGGTCGTGGCGGTCACAGCCGCCCAGAGTGCGGCGCGCACCGCCTACGGCGCCCGGCCGCGTCCGCTGGACCCCCGCTCGACCGACGCCGAGCGGGCCGCGCACCTGGAGTTCCTCAAGGACGCGCTGAAGGATGGGGGCCTGTGGGCCGCCCTCGGCCTGATCGAGGGCTGATGCCCTAGTTCGTCGTCGGCGGGTTGATCTGCCCCTGGGCCTTCTGGGTCATGTAGATGCCCATGAAGTCGATCGGGTCCAGCATGAAGGGCGGGAAGCCGCCCTGCGCCGACATCTCCGCGACGATCTGCCGGGCGAAGGGGAAGAGGTAGCGGGGGCACTCGGTCATCAGCACCACCTCCATCTCGGTCTCCGGCACCCCGGTGATCTGGAACAGGCCGCCGTAGAGCAACTCGCAATGGAACACGGCGCTGCCGTCGCGCTGAGCCGAGGCCGTGAGCTTCAGGTCAACTTCGAAGAGGCCGTCCTGGCGGGCGCGGGCGTTCATCTCCACCCCGACGTCCATCTGGGGGGCGGTCGCGGACATCTGCAGCGAGTCCGGCGCGCGGGGGTTCTCGAAGGAGAGGTCGCGGATGAACTGGGCCAGCACGCGGATGCCGGGAGGTTCGGCCATGCCTTCCAGGCCGCCTTGGGCCGGGGCGCCTTCGTCGATATTGCTCATGATTGCTGGCCCGGATCGCTGCGCCCGGGTCGAACCGGGCCTGAATAGGAAGCCGCGCAGCTAGCATGGGGCGGCTCGACCACGCAACGCCGCTGACGCGAGGGGAGCGGCTCTCTATATAGCGGTGAGGTACCCCAGGGATATGAGCCGGTGCAGCTGCTGATCATCGCGATCTTCGCCGTTCTGGCCGGCGTTGTCCTGTTCAACCTGTACGCAGTGTTGGGCAGGCGCATCGGCCGGCAACCGACCGACGATGCGGCGCCTGCGCCCGTCAGCGTCCCGACCGACCGCGCCCTGCCGCAGCCCGACAGACCCGCCGCAGAGGTTGAGTTCGAAGGCCTGGCCGCGATCAAGGCCCGCGACGCCGCCTTCGACGCCGGCAAGTTCATCGACGGCGCCAGCGCCGCCTACCAGATGATCGTCAAGGCCTTCGCCGCCGGCGACCGCAAGACCCTCGACGGCCTTCTCGCTCCCCAGGTGAGGGACAGCTTCGAGGTGGCCATGGCCGCGCGCGAGACCGAGGGCCGCACCGAGAGCATCGAGTTCGAGCATCCGCCCCGGACCGACCTGGAAAGCAGCGAGGTCGATGGCGACACCGCGCGGATCAAGGTCCGCTTTCTCGGCGAGTTCCAGACCCGGGTCAAAGGGCCGGACGGTGCAGAGACGACCGGGGAACGGCGCACCGCTGAGACCTGGACCTTCGAGCGGAACCTCTCCAGTCGCGACCCCAACTGGACCCTCGTCAGGGTGGACGCCGCCGAAGCGTGATGAGGGGGCTACGGGGTGTCATCGCGGCCGGCACGCTGCTGGTCCTTGCGGCCTGTGCGACTGCGCCCGCGCCTGCGCCCCGGCCCCTTCCTCCGCATCCGCCTGCCCCGGCGCCACGTCCGCCGGAGACACTCCGGCCCGAGCCCCCTTCGCCGCCCGTGAGCTGGTCGACTCTGCCGGGCTGGGGAGCCGAGGATCACCTGGCCGCCCTCGCCGCGATCAGCGCCGCCTGTCGGGTGAAGCCCAGCCGGATCACCGAGGCCTGCGCCACCCTGGTGCGCAACCCGCCTTCCGACGACGCCGGGGCGAGAGAGTTCATCCAGCGCTGGTTCGCCCTGCGCGCAGTGCCGGACGAGGGCCTGCTGACCGCCTACTACACGCCGATCTATGAGGCGCGGCGCTCGCCGAAACCGCCGTTCACCGCCGCGCTCCGGCCCCCGCCGTCCGATCCCGGCCTCCTGATCGCCGACCGGTCGGTCATCGAGACCGCGCCTGCCGACGACGCCCTGCTCTGGATGCGGCCCGAGGATCTGTTCTTCCTGCAGATCCAGGGCTCGGCGGTGCTTGACCTGCCTGGCGGCGAGCGGCTCAAGGCCGGATTCGCGGCCGCCAACGGCCAGGCTTTCGTACCCCTGGCCCGGGTGATGCGCGACCGGGGCCTGATCACCGACGCCGGGAGCTCGGCTGGCGCCATCCACGCCTGGCTCGCCGACCACCGGGGCCCGGAGGCGGACGCGGTCATGGACCTGAATCCGCGCTACGTCTTCTTCCGCATCCGTCCCGACGATGGTGCTTCGCCCGCGGGCGCGGCCGGAGTGGCCCTGCCGCCCGGGCGGGCCGTGGCGGTCGATCCGGCCTTCCATGCAATGGGCGAGCTGCTCTGGATCGAGGCGTCGGACCCGAGGCTCACCGACGCCCGGCCGGCCTATCACCGCCTGGTCGCGGCCCTCGACGTGGGTTCGGCGATCAAGGGCGAGGTGCGGGCGGATCTCTACGCCGGCCAGGGGGAGGACGCCGGCGAGGAGGCCGGCCACGTCCGCCACCGCCTGGTCATCTATCGGCTGGAGCCGCGATGAGGCGGCCGCTCAAGCCCGACGAGGTGAGGCTCTGGCGCGCGGTGGCGACCACAGTCCAGCCCTTCGAAGGGCGCGTCCTCCCGCCCGAGCCGCCGCCTCCGCCGCGCCCTGTCGTGCATCCCAGACCGCAGCCAGCCCCCGAGATCCATCGCCCGGTCGCGCCGCCCCAGCACATGACCCTCGCCGCCCAGCATCCCATCGAGCCCAACCGCGCGCGGCGCATCGTGCTCGGGCGCGAGCCGATCGGGGCGCGGCTCGACCTGCACGGCCTGGATCAGGACCAGGCGCGCGCGGCGCTGGAAGCTTTCGTTGTCCAGGCCCAGGTCAGGGGTTTCCGCGCGGTATTGGTGATCACCGGCCAGGGCCGCACGGGGGATGGCGTGCTGCGCCGTCGCGCGCCGGAATGGCTGGCCGGGCCCCGGCTTCGCGGCATCGTCGCGGGCGTGTCGGTGGCCGATCGCCGTCACGGCGGCGAGGGCGCGCTCTATGTGGCGCTCAAGCGGCGACCGCCGGCCTAACTGTC
>CAZTMF010000144.1:0-7460 GCA_964614675.1 uncultured Caulobacteraceae bacterium
CCAGCTCGGGCCTCAGGCGCATGTCGAACAGGGCGGTGATCTCGAACAGCTGGGCGAGCACCGCGCCCATCGAGACCTCCTCGGCGGTATGGCCGAAGATCGGCTCGCCCACGGCCCGCAGCGCCTGCGCGAAGGAATCCACCGAGTGATGGGCCGGCACATAGCCGGCGTCGAAGTGGCTCTGGGCCACCTGCCGGTAATTGCGCTCGAGGAAGCCGTAGAGGATCTCGGCCAGGTAGCGCCGCTCGCGCCGGCCGAGCCGGCCGATGATGCCGAAGTCCACCGCGGTGAGCCGCGCGGGCGCCGCGACGAACAGGTTCCCTTCGTGCA
This sequence comes from uncultured Caulobacteraceae bacterium, assembly GCA_964614675.1. Lineage (GTDB taxonomy): Bacteria > Pseudomonadota > Alphaproteobacteria > Caulobacterales > Caulobacteraceae > JANWHQ01. Next base: position 331 of record CAZTMF010000144.1, read on the forward strand.
GGTCGGCGTGGAAGACGCCGTGGTCCAGGGCTTGGGCCAGGAACGCGCGGATCAGATTGTCGGCCAGGACCTTGCGGTTCAAGCCTGGCTGGTCGAGCGCCGCCGGATCCGACAGCGGCAGGCCCTCGGCCCAGGTCAGGGTCAGAACCCGCTTGCCGACACCGGGCCAGACCACCTCGGGCGCAAGCATATAGCCGTCCCTGGCCATCACCTCCGAGAGTTCGCTGGCCCCCGCCGCCTCGAAGCGGAGGTCGAGCTCCAGCTGCAGCGAGCGCGCGACGGTCGCGGCCAGGGCCATGGGTTCCAGCCGCCGGGCGTCGGCCCCCAGCTTGCGGGCGAAGCGGGCCGCGAGCGTGAGGGTGTCGATATCCAACTGGATCCGTCGTTCGATCCCAGGCCGCAGCACCTTCACGGCCACCTTGCGCCCGTCGAGCAGCCGCGCCGGATGGGCCTGGGCGAGCGAGGCGGCCGCGACCGGCGGCCCGAAGCTCTCGTAGAGGCTTTCCAGGGGGCGGCCCAGGCTGCGCTCGATCTCCGCGCGCGCGACCGCGATCGGGAAGGGGTCCAGCTGATCCCTCAGCCGCCCCAGGTCCTGGGCGAAGTCGCGACCGAAAATGTCGGCGCGGGTGGACATCACCTGGCCGAGCTTGATCGCCACCGGGCCCAGCCGCTCCAGCGCGCGGGCCATGCGCTCGCCGGGACGGCCGTCCCGCGCCTGGGGTCCCTTGAACAGGCGCACGATCCTGCCCAGAACCTGGGCGCGGGCCGGCAGCAGCGGCTCCAGCTCGCGAGGGATCAGGGCGTCGTTGCGCGCCAGCACCCAGCCCGCGCCGATCAGCCGGGCGAAGGACCCGAAATCGCTCATCCGCGGGCCTTCAGAGCGCCCAGCCGTGGTGCAGCGCCACCACTCCGCCGGTGAAATTGGTCCAGCGCACGTTCTTGAAGCCCGCCTCGCGCATCATCCGCGCCAGCGTCGGCTGGTCGGGGAAGCGGCGGATGCTCTCGACCAGGTACTGGTAGGACTCGCGGTCCTGCGCCACCCATTCGCCGATCTGCGGGATCAGCTTGAAGGAATAGGCGTCGTAGACGGTGCGCAGCGGCTGGGCGACGGGCTTGGAGAACTCCAGGCACAGATAGCGGCCGCCGGGCTTCAACACCCGCCGCGCCTCGGCCAGGGCCAGGGGGATGTCGGTGACGTTCCTCAGCCCGAAGGCGATCACATAGGCGTCCGCCGACCGGGTCGGCAGCGGCAGGCGCTGGGCGTCGCCGACCGACCAGGCGATCTCGGGCTCGCCGCCGCGGGCGATGCCGCTCCTGACCATCTCGTGGTCGAAATCGACGACCGTGATCCGGGCGTCCGGGCCGCCGCGGCGCCGCTGGGCGCGCCGCGCCATCCGCGCGAGGCGCCGCGCGATGTCGCCGGTGCCCCCGGCGCAGTCGACGATCAATTCTCCGGGCTGGGGATTGAGCCGGGCGACGGTCATGTCCTTCCAGACGCGGTGGACACCGGCCGACATCAGGTCGTTCATCAGGTCGTAGCGTCGCGCCACCCGGTCGAACACGCCGCGGACCAGGGCGGGCTTCTCGTCCCGGCCCACCTCGCGATAGCCGAAGCTGGCGCTCTCCTCGCTCATGGCCCCGCTCTTAGGCCCTCCGGCCTCGCGGCGGAAGCGCTGCGGCGGTTGTCGGCGTCGGTGCGAGCGCCCTATCTAGGGCCCCATGCCAGAGCTTCCCGAAGTCGAGACGGTCCGCCGGGGCCTGCAGCCCGCCCTGGAAGGCGCGCGGCTCCTTCGGGTGCAGGCGCGCCGGCCCGACCTGCGCTTTCCCCTGCCCCAGGGCTTCGTGCAGCGGCTGACCGGCGCCCGGGTCGAGGTGCTGGAGCGCCGGGCCAAGTACCTGCTGGCGCGGCTGGACCGGGGCGACACCCTGGTGATGCACCTGGGCATGACCGGCCGCTTCGAGATCGAGGGCTCGGATCGGTCCCGGCCGGGCGTCTTCCGCCAGGAAGCTTCCGTCGAAGACAAGCACGCCCACATCGTCTTCGACACCGAGGAGGGCCATCGCATCACCTTCTTCGACGCCCGCCGCTTCGGCTACATGGACCTGATCGCGACCGATGCCCTGGCGCAGCATCCCTGGTTCGCGGCCCTCGGCCCCGAGCCCCTGGGTCCCGACTTCTCTGTCGATCACCTGCAGCAGGCGTTCGAGGGCAAGATCCAGAACGTGAAGGCGACCCTGCTCGACCAGCGGATCGTGGCCGGCCTCGGCAACATCTACGTCTGCGAGGTGCTCTACCGATCCGGCGTCGCGCCTTCGACCCCGGCCGGGCGGATCTCGCGGATGCGGCTCGAGCGGATCGTCCAGGCGGTGCGCGAGGTGCTGATGGAAGCGATCGAAGCCGGCGGCTCGACCCTGCGCGACTACGCCGGGGCCGACGGGGAGCTCGGCTATTTCCAGCACACATTTCGGGTCTATGGCCGCGAGGGGGAGCCCTGCGTGCGACCTGGCTGCAAGGGCGTGGTGCGACGCACGGTCCAGGCGGGCCGCTCGACCTTCCACTGTCCTTCGTGCCAGAGGTAGGCGCCGCGCGTCGCGAAGACGGCGAGCAAGCGATCGGGGATCCTGCTTGGCCGATAGTCCGACCGTCGTTCCGGTGATCCTCTGTGGAGGTTCGGGCGCGCGCCTTTGGCCGGCCTCGCAGCCGTCACGGCCCAGGCAGGTCCCGCCGCCGCCGGGGGTGCGTTTGCTGTTCCGGATGTCCGCATGCGCCGTCTGATCGGAGCAGCCACAGCCCTGGTCCTGGCGCTGACGGCCGGGGCGGCCTGGGCCCTGCCGCCGGTCTGGGTGGTCAAGGACCACGACGCCACCCTGGTGATGTTCGGCTCGGTGCACCTGCTGCCGCCGGGCACGGAGTGGCGGCCCGAGGCGCTCAAGGACGCATTGGCGGGCGCCGACGAGGTCTGGTTCGAGGCGCCCATGGATGCGGCTGGCCTGTCGGCGGCCACCCAGGCGGCGCTCGCCCACGCCTTCCTGCCCGAGGGCCAGAGCCTTTCGGCTATGTTGTCGCCGGTTGGCCGCCAACGACTGGAGAAGACCGCCCAGTTGTTCGGCGTGTCCGTCGCCCAGCTCGACAGGCTGCAGCCCTGGTACGCCGAGCTGGTGATCCAGAGCTCCCTCTTCCAGCAGCTCGGCGTCAAGGGAGCCGATGGCGTGGAGCAACAGCTCTGGGCAGGACTGTCGCCGGCGGCCAAGCGGGTGACGCTGGAGACGCCCGAGGAGCAGATCGACTTCTTCGCCGGCGCTCCCGCCAAGGAGCAGATCGCCTCGCTGGAGCAGACCCTGAAGGACGTCCCAAACGCCCGGCGTGACTATGCCGAACTGCTCAAGGCCTGGCTGGACGGCGACGTCCACACCCTCGACAAGAAGGTGGTGGCGCCGCTGAAGAAGAACTCGCCCACCCTCTACGACCGGGTGGTGACCCAGAGGAACGCCCGCTGGGTCAAGGCGGTCGATGAACGGCTGAAAGCGTCCGGCGAGACGGTGATCGTGGTCGGAATGGGTCACCTGATCGGGCCGGACGGCCTCCCAGCGCGGCTCCGCGCGCAAGGCTTCCAGGTGACGGGCCCTCGCTAGGCTCAGGCCTTGGCGGCTTCGCGCGCGGCTTCCTCCACACCTTCGCCGGGCTCGGCCACCGGCTCGGGGCGCGTGTGGCGGCGCAAGGGCAGCTCGGGTAGCAGCAGGATCAGGATCAGGCCGATGACGGCGATGGCGCCGGCGGCCCAGAAAAGGTCGACGATGGCGCGCGAGAAGGCGGTCCGGAGCAGGGGATCGACCGCCGCGCGGGCCGCGCCGGCGCCAGGCGCGGCCTGCTGGGCGGCGAGGGCCTGCAGCTTGTCGAGGCTGACCTTGGCGCCGATGCCGCCGCCTGCCTTGGCGACTTCGGCGGCCAGGGCCTGGGTCATCACCGCCCCGAACACCGCCACGCCCACGGTCGAGCCGATCTGCCGGAAGAACTGGCTGGAGCTGGTCGCGACGCCCAGCCGCTCCAGCGGCACGGCGTTCTGCACCGCCAGGGCGAACAGGCCCTGCGAGGGGCCGAGGCCCAGTCCCAGCACGAACACGCGCCATGCGACGCCCATGGCCCTGGTTTCGGGCGAAAGGCGCGTCATCAGGAAGACGCCGAGCAGCATGGTCACCGCGCCGAACAGCATCATCGGCTTGTAGCGTCCGAGCTTGGTCACCATCCGGCCCGAGATGGTCGAGGACAGGATCAGGCCGAACATCATCGGCAGGAGGGCCATGCCGCTGGTGGTGGCCGAGACTCCGACGCCCAGCTGCAGATAGAGCGGCACGAAGGTGATGGCCCCGAAGAAGGCCATGGAGATGACGAAGGCCGCGGCGTTGCCGAGCGAGAAGACCTTGTTGTGGAACAGGTCCAGCGGCAGCAGGGGCTCCCGAACCCTCAGCTCGACCAGGACGAACAGCCCCAGCGCGATGATCGTGGTCGCCAGGAGCGACAGGATGGTCGGCGAGGACCAGGCGTACTGGTGCCCGCCCCAGCTCAGGGCCAGCAACAGCGGTACGAAAGCCGTCACCACCAGGATTGCGCCCAGGAAATCGATCTTGCCGCCGCGGCCGGCCTTCAGGATCGGCGTCTTGGCGATGATCATGAAGAGGGCCAGGGCGCTCAGCGGCAGGTTTACGTAGAACACCCAGCGCCAGCCGGCGATGGTGATCCCGCCCAGCGTCACCGTGCCGTGCTGGGTGAGGAAGCCGCCGACCACCGGGCCGATCACGCTGGCCAGGCCGAAGACCGCGCCGAAATAGCCCGACATCTTGCCCCGCTCGCGTGGCGGATAGAGGTCGGCGATGACCGCGAAGGCCGAGGTGAACAGGGCGCCGCCGCCGATCCCCTGCAGGCCGCGGAACACGATCAGCTGGGTCATGCCGCCCCCCAGCAGGGGCAGCTTCCCGAACTCGCCGGACAGGCCGCAAAGGGCCGAGCCCAGGATGAAGATCGAGACGCCCCAGATCAGCACGATCTTACGTCCGAACAGGTCTCCCAGCTTGCCCCAGATCGGCACCATCACCGTCGAGGAGAGCAGGTAGACAGTGGTCACCCAGGCGTAGAGCGACAGGCCCTGCAGCTGGGCCACCACTTGGGGCATGGCGGTCGAGACGATGGTCTGGTCGAGCGCGCCCAGCAGAAGCACGATGATCAGGGCGATCACCGTGATGCGCCGGGCTTCCGCTTCGTCGTCGTGCGCCATGCCAAGGTCCTTCCGGGCCGCCCGGCGCCTCTATAGCCGGACCCGCCCGCTCCGCGCCAACCTCAATCCGGCATGCGCCGCGAGTTTGGCGCAGCTGAAATATGACCTTCCGGACAGGGTGTTAGCTTGGCCTCAACCTCGCCCACGGGGCGGGGTGGCGGCGTCCCCACGACGTTCCAAAGCCGCCGCCACCCCAGTTTCCCGATCCCGCGCGGGCCCTCTCCCCGGCAGCTCTGGGGCCTTCTTTCGCTGCTCTCGCAGGACGACGGCGGCCGAAGGGCTGAATTGCCTTGCCGCTATTGGCGACGGTCGATAATCCCCGTGACCTTCCGACAGCTTCCTGGGGCCAAGTGTGCTCGACGAATTGACGACTGCAGCACTTGCCGCTGGCGCCGCAATTCTCAAGATCTATGGCAGGGAAGACTTCGCGGCCCGGGTGAAGCAGGACGGCTCGCCGGTCACCGAGGCCGACGCCCTGGCCGAGGACATCATCACCCAGCGGCTTGCCGCCGCCTTCCCGGACATCCCGATCGTCGCCGAGGAGGCGGCCAGCGAGGGACGGATCCCCGCGACGGCGTCGCGCTTCTTCCTGGTGGATCCGCTCGACGGCACCAAGGAGTTCCTGAGCCGCAACGGCGACTTCACCGTCAACATCGCCCTGATCGAGGACGGCCGCCCGACCATGGGGGTGGTCTATGCGCCGGCGCATGGCGACATCTACACCGGGCAGGTGGGCAAGGGCGCGCGCCATGCCCGCGTCGTGGACGGCAAGGCCGGCGAATGGGCCGAGATCTCCGCGCGGGCCGCGCCATCCGCCCTGGCCGTCGTCGCGAGCCGCTCTCACCTGAGCCCGGAGACCAGCGAATTCATCGCCCGCTTCCAGGTCGCCGACATGGTATCGGCGGGCTCGTCGCTGAAGTTCTGCCGCGTAGCGTCCGGGGCGGCGGACCTCTATCCGCGCCTTGGCCGCACGATGGAATGGGACACGGCGGCCGGCGACGCCGTGCTGCGGTCCGCCGGCGGTTCGGTGCGAACCATGGACGGTCAGCCTCTGCTCTATGGCAAGCGCGATCGGAGCGACGACGTGGACTTCGCCAACCCGTGGTTCGTCGCGTCCGGGCCGTTCGATCCCTTCGCCTGACCGGCGGCGCGGGAAAGACCTCGGACTGCGGTGTCGGGCTTCGGTTGCGACCTCGTAAGGCCCGTGTTATCAGGCGCCCGGCTTTTGGGCGGCGTGGCTGCGAAGCGACTGCGGCCCACGTGCTTTCCTAAGCGCATTCAAGCCCTTTACCACGGCGGGACAACCTCCGTCGTGGGACAGCAAAATCGTATCGGACGGACCGGTGGCTGACGATTCCAAATCCACGGACGTGGGCGCTCGCTACGCCCAGGCCCTGTTCGAACTCGCGAAGGCGGAGGGCCTGTTGGCTCAGGTCGATTCCGATCTGAAGTCCTTCAAGGCCATGCGCCGGGATAGCGCCGACCTTAATCGGCTGCTCGGTTCGCCCGCCTATGGCGCAGAGGACAAGATGAAGGCCCTGATGGCCTTGGCGAAAGCCGCCGGCTTTTCGGACACCACCCGCAAGTTCCTGGGCCTGATGGCCCAGAACCGGCGCGCGGGCGCCATCGGTCCGGCCATCGCCGCTTTCGAGGCCCTGGCGGCCGCCGAGCGGGGCGTGGTCTCCGCCGAGGTGGTCACGGCCGTGAAGCTGACCCCCGCCCAGGAGAAGGGGCTGATGGCGGCCCTTCGCCAGGCGCTCGGCAAGGATCCCGAGATCGAGACCCAGGTCGATCCGTCGATCCTCGGCGGGCTGAAGGTGCGCGTCGGCTCGCGCCTCTATGACGCCTCGCTCCGTTCCA
>CAZTMF010000145.1:0-7431 GCA_964614675.1 uncultured Caulobacteraceae bacterium
TCCATAATCGTCGTGTCCATGATCGTCATGTCCATGGTCGTCATGCCCATGAGCCTCATGCCCGTGATCGTCGTGCCCATGGTCGTCGTGCCCGTGATCGTCATGGCCATGGGCGTCATGATGGCCGTGGTCGTCATGGTGCGCTTCGGGGGCCGGCGCGGGTTGGGAATGCGACGGCGCGGCGTGCGCCGGCTCCGGCTCGGCGGGGGCGAAGACCACCGGCCCGGTCCGCTTCTTGCGCGAGCCGCCTGACGGCCGCTGCAGGGCGGCCAGGGCGACGATGGTCCCGATCGCCACGATCAGCCAGCAGACCAGGGTCTTGTATTCGACGAACGGGCCGAGGCTCAGCTTGGTGAAGTCGAAGTACTTTGCGAACACCGCCGGCTTCAACATGCCGTAGCCGGTCAAGGCGATCGCCGCGCCGACGATCACCCCCACAATCCGTCCAATCATCGCCCAGTTCCCCCGGTTACCCTGGGAGAGGCGGCTCGGCCGACTGCGTCGGATCAACATGACTCGCCCGACGCGTGCGCGGCTCGGGCCGAGGTGCGCAAAGGGTGGGCAGAAAAGGCCGCGAACGCCCGTTCAGCGGTCAGCGCTGGAGCGGGTCCGGCGAAGGCGTGAAGCGGTCTCGGCTGTCACGCTTCAGGCAGGCTCAGATCCGCGTCAGGATGATCTCGGCGCCTGCCGCCGCGGCCTCCGGCGCGAGGGCTAGGGGCTTTTCCACCCGCACGCGGACGCGGGTGACGCGCTCGTCCTCCAGGCACATCTGGCCCAGCCGTTCGGCGAAGGCCTCGACCAGCTGGAAATGCCCCTCGGCGGCCGTGCGGCGCGCCTTTTCGGCGATGACCTCGTAGTTGACCGTCTCGGCCAGCCTCTCCCAGCCGGTGGCGATGATGTCCATCTCCACGTCGGCGATCAGGGGCTGGCGGATGCCGTGCTCGTGGTCGTAGACGCCGATCTCGGCCTCGAGCTTCAAACCTTTCACGAACACCTTCACGCCGGTCATCTTGCCTGGGCGGTGAGGGTCCAGCGCGGCGGGCGAGGACGGCTTTTCCATCGGGAGCTCCTAGTCGCCGACGACGTCGGGCGTGCGCCAGGCAAGGTGCTGCCCGCCGTCGACGGCGATCATCTGGCCGGTGACCTGGCGGGCCTCGATCAGATAGCGCAGGGCGTGGGCGACATCCTCGGGGGAGGACCGGCGCTTCAGCGCGACGTTGTGAGCCTCGGCCTCGAAATCCTCGGGCGTCTGGTGGATCGAGGGCAGGGTGGGGCCCGGGCCGATGGCGTTGACCCGGATGCGGGGGGCCAGAGCCTGGGCCATCACCTTTGTGGCGGTCCACAGGGCCGAGCGGCTGAGGCCGTAGCTGAAGAACTGGGGATTGGGCTTCCAGACCCTTTGGTCGAGCATGTTGACCACCAGTCCCTCGGCCCTTTCCGGCAGCTCGGCGGCGAAGGCCTGGGTCAGCATCACCGGCGCCCGCAGGTTGGTCTGCATGTGCGTGTCCCAGGAGTCCCGCGTCACCGTCTGGATGCGGTCGTCGCGGAAGATCGAGGCGTTGTTGATCAGGAGGGTGACGGGTCCCAGGGCCTGGGCGGCGCGCCCCACCAGGGTGGAGGTGTCCTGCTCGTCGGTCAGTTCGGCCGAGACCGGCGCGGCCTTGCGGCCCATCTCGCGGATCTCGGCGGCCACGGAGTCGGCGTCGTCGGACGGACCGCGATGGTGCACGGCGACATCATAGCCGGCCTCGGCGCAGGTCAGGGCCAGTTGCCGTCCGATCCGGCGCGCCGCGCCGGTGATGAGCGCGGTTCCGCGCACGGCCATGCGGCTCAGTCGAAGTGACCGAACTCAGCCTTGTTGAGGATGGCCATCACCGCCAGGAAGGCGACGATGCAGATGGCGGCGACGGTCGACATGGGGCGACTCCGGCTCGGGATCAGGGGGCCGCTCTAACGAAGGCCGCGCCGCGCCGCAAGGCTTGCCCCCGATGGCTTGCCTGACCAGCGGTTCTCGTCCATTTGCGCCATATGCCGGTCTCGCCCGACTATCGGCCCGATCCCAGGTTCATGACACTGGGGCCCGAGTTCGCCGACGAGGTCGATCCGGCCAGCTTCCCCAAGTCTATCCTGAGGTTCCGCAACGACCGCGCCGCCGCGACCGTGGGGCTGGACCCGCTCACCGACGCGGAGTGGATCGCCCACTTCGCCCGCTTCGAGGCCCTGCCGGAGAACCAGCCCAGGCCCTTGGCCACCCGCTATCACGGCCACCAGTTCCGCGTTTACAACCCCGACCTCGGCGACGGCCGCGGCTTCCTGTTCGCCCAGATGCGCGAGGGGAGAGATGGCCGGTTGCTCGACCTCGGCACCAAGGGCTCGGGCCGGACGCCCTGGTCGAGGACCGCCGACGGCCGGCTGACCCTCAAGGGCGGCCTGCGCGAGGTCCTGGCCAGCGAGATGCTCGAGGCCCTGGGCGTTCCCACCTGCCGGACCTTTTCCCTGGTGGAGACTGGCGAGGAGTTGCAGCGTCCCGACGAGCCCAGCCCCACGCGCTCCAGCGTCCTGGTGCGGCTGTCGGCCACCAATGTCCGCTTCGGCACCTTCCAGCGCCACGCCTTCAACGGCCGCGCCGACCTGATCCAGACCCTGATCGATCACGTGGTGGAGACCTACTATCCCGATCTCGCCGGATACGAGGGCGCCGCCCGGGCCGCGCCGCTTCTGTCCCGCGTCGTCCAGCGGTCGGCGGAGCTCTGCGCCCGGTGGATGGCCGCCGGTTTCGTGCACGGGGTGCTGAACACCGACAACCTGAACATCGCCGGCGAGAGCTTCGACTACGGCCCCTATCGCTTCCTGCCCAGGAACGATCCCAACTTCACCGCCGCCTATTTCGACCAGACCGGCCTCTACGCCTTCGGCCGACAGCCCGAGGCGGTGCTCTGGAACCTGAACCAGCTGGGCGGCTGCTTCGCGATGGTGGTCGACAAGGATCCCCTGGTGGAGGCCCTGCAGGACTATGGGCCCGCTTACCGGCGCGCCCTGTCGGGGGCGATGGTCCGGCGCCTGGGCGTCCTGCCGCGCGGCGAGGAGGAGGACGTGGGGCTCGCCAACGCCGCCTTCCGCGCCCTGGCCGAAGGCGGCGAGCGGCTGAGGTGGGAGCCCTTCTTCTTCGACTGGTTCGGGGGCGCGGCGTCGGAGGATCGGGCCATGGGCGGCGATCGCGCGCCGCTCTACAGCGGCCCCGCCGCGGCGGAGCTGAGAGGGTGGTTCGGTCTCTACGAGCCCGATCGACCCGAACGTCTGGACACGGCCTATTTCAAGCGGCCCGAGCCGGAGGAATTGCTCTACGACGAGATCGAGGCGATCTGGGCGGTCGTCTCGGAACGGGACGACTGGTCCCTTTTCGACGAAAAGATCCACAAAATACGCACAGCCGGTAGGGCCTACGGCCCAGCTCAACCTAAGCTGAACTCGCCTATCGAATAAGGCAGATCGCTGAAATAACGGCGTTTTCTGCGCATTTTGCCGCACCCCCTCGCCTGTGGATGGAATCGGCTTGTCGCACAGCTGTGTCCGAGCTTTGCATAATGCGGGGGAGGCGTTTCCAAGTGGGACACGCCTTCATGGTGGGGGTGGCGATGCGCGTTCCGACTCGTCCTTTGTTCAAGCCGTTCGACTACGCTCTGATGGTGGCCTTCGCGATGGCGTTCATCATGCTGACGACGCTGAGGCTCGCCTAGCGCGGTCATTCGTCGATAAAAGAAATCGTCCTGATCTCGATGCTCTGACGGGGCCTGGCGTCAGCCGGGCTGGTCGGGTCGTTGAAGGCGGTGTGACCGGTCCATTGCACCCGGTCTGTGTCTGAATCGCAGAGCTTGAAGGCGAAGATCTCGTCCGGCCGCATGCGCGGGACGTAGTACCAGCGATGCCTCGGACTGTGGGCGAGGTTGAAGCCGCACATGGTCGCGCGATTGGGGTCGTCCAGGCCGCCGCGCACCTCGCTGGGAAAGAGATCGCCCTTCTCGACCGTCGAGGCGTCGCACAGCGCCAGGGGCGACTTCTCCACCGTGGAGATCGGCCGCCAGAGGTTGATCAGCACGTGCCTGTGCTTCAGCAGCCGCTCGGCTTCCTCATCGCCTACCTCCTGGCGGGCCCACCACTGCACGGTCGGCTCGTCGTAGTCGACGTGGGCGCCGCGGGCGGGCAGGCGGCTGTCGGGCGTGCCCTTGGCGTCGCTGCGGACGATGTCTCCGAAGATCAGCACCCGGAACGCCCCGGTCAGCTCCTTCACCAGGGCCTCGATCTCCGGGTAGTAGACCTGCTTGATCTTTGCCGGGTCGGAGAAGTCGGTCAGCGCCGTCGGGCGGTTCAGAAGGACGAACCCGGTCTTCTCGAGCGCCAGCCGATCCTGGATGGCGCGGGCGTCGCGGATGACGACCGGATGCTCCTCGGTCGGCCAGTAGGAGTCCTCGCGCTTGCCCGGATAGAAGATCGCGGTCTCGCCGGCCACGACATAGGGGATGATGGCGTCGACAGCGCCAGCCTCCAATGCGGCTCCCACGGGCGTTTCTCCTTGTGTCTCATCGGAATGTTAGAGCGCCGGCCGCGGCTTTGAAACGGGCCACTCTATCCGGAGCCTAACCCCGTTCGGCCGCCCGCTGCGTAGTCCTCCATATCGAGGTTGATGGGGGCGCAGATGGCGCTGACTGAACGCAAGAAGATCAAGGTGGGGCGACGGATGCTCCTGGCGGGCGTCGTCGCGTTGGCCAGCGTCGCCTGCGCCACGTCCGCCCTGGCCGATCGCGACCTGGCCGACGTCCAGGTGGTTGATCGCGACACCGGTCGCGAGGTCCCGATCTGGACCCGCGACGGACGGCTGTTCGTGGTGGGCGAGCCCGGCCATCGCTACAGCCTGCGTGTGACCAACCGCACGGGCGGACGGGTGCTTGCGGTCATGTCGGTCGATGGCGTGAACATCATCAGCGGGCAGACGGCGAGCTACGACCAGCGCGGCTATGTGTTCGCGCCGCACGAGTCCTACGACATCAGCGGCTGGCGCAAGTCCACCACCGAGGTGGCCGCTTTCAGCTTCGCGCCCCTGCCGCAGTCGTACGCCGCGCGCACGGGCCGGCCAGGCGACGTCGGCGTCATCGGCGTCGCCGTCTTCAGGGAACGGCCGCTGCTCGAGCCGCTCGACGCCCAGTCGCGGCCACTTTCGTCGCGGCCACTTTCGTCGCCACCGCCTCCACCGGCGCCTCCGCCCGTCTCCCGGCGCGTCATGCCGTTGCACGCGCCAGCGCCTGCGCCGCTCGCGGTTCCGGCTCCGCCGCCGGCGGACTCCGTGGGCGAGGTGGTGGTGACCGGCTCTCGCGTGGGACGTCGCGACGTCGATCCCGACGCCTCCGGCGAAAAGCTTGGGACCGCTCACGGCGCCCGGGAATACTCGTACTCGCCGGTGGTGACCTTCGTGCGGGCGACGTCCTATCCGGAACAGGTCTGGCGGATTGAATACGACACCTATGCCGATTTCGTCGCGAGGGGCATCCTCCCCCGCGGAGACGAGCGGCCGCGAGCCTTCCCTTCGCAGCCACACGGAGACGGATATGTGCCGGACCCGCCGTATGACCGCTAGGTGCTGAGGCGCGCGAGCGTGCAACGGCCGAACCAGGCATTGGCGGACCCGGAGCTCGAAGACGCCGAGCTCGCACGGGCCCATGCAGCCGGCGACCCGCACGCTTTCGCGCGGCTCTACGATCGCTACGACCGCCAGTCCTTCCAGTTCATCCGCCGTATGTTGGGGGCCGGGCAGGCCGACGCCGCCGAGGACCTTCACCAGGAGACCTGGATTTCGATCTCACGGAGCGCGGGCGCCTTCGATCCCTCGAAGGCGAGCTTCCGCGCCTGGCTCTTCACCATCGCGCGCCGCAAGGTTTGGGACCATTTCCGCCGCCAGCGGGTGACCATCCTGGCCTCGGCGCAGGTCGATGCGGAGTTGATCATCGCCGACGACGCGCCGACGCCGCTCGATCGGGTGGAGTCGCGGGAGCTGGCCGGGCGTCTCGTCGCGGCCGTGGAGGCCCTGCCGCTGGCCCAGCGCGACGTCTTCGTCCTGTTCGCCGACGCCGGGCTGTCGTTGGAGGAGATATCGGAGGTCACCGGCGCCGGGTTCGAAACCACCAAGAGCCGGCTGCGCTACGCCCGCAGCGCCCTGAGACTGACGCTTGCTTCCGAAAGGTCGACCCATGGCTGACCCTGACGCCAGGACCGATCCCGTCGATAAGGCCTATGTCGAGGCCGAGGCGCTGCTGAGTGATGAGGCCGCGCGGGCGGCCCGGCGGGCGCGGGTGCTGGCCGCCGCGGCGCGCGAGCCGGCGTCGCCGGATGCGGACGCAGCTGATTCCAGGCCGCGCGGCGCCTGGCGTCGGGGCGGCTGGCTGGCGGCGGCATGCGTCGCGATCTTCTGCGGCTTCCTGGCGGCCCGCATCTACAAACCGGTCGTGGAGCCTCCGCCTGCGGCGGTTCCCGCGTCGGCGGCGTCGGAGAGCGTCGCGGCGACCGCACCCAAGGCCCCGGACCTGGCCGCGCCAGAGCCGCCCCGCGCCCGCCTTCCCCAGCCCGTGCAGCCCCGGACATCGCCCGCCCTTTCAACGCCGGCCCTCGCGCCTGCGCCGGAGAACCTCGCGGCCCCCCCGCCTGCGCCACCGCCGCCGCCGCCTCCCGCGCCCCTTGCGGTTCCATTGGCGGCTGGGCCGCCCCCTGCCGCAGTCTCGCGAAAGTCTTCGGTGGGCGAAGTCGTTGTCACCGGATCGCGCATCCAGCGCGGCGACTTCGAGGCCTCCGAGCCGATCGTCGCTTCCCCTGCCTCGCCCGAGGAAGGGGCCGCCGATTTGCGCGCCGCCGCCGAGGACGGCCGGACCAGGGACATCCGGCGGCTGGTGTCCCAGGGCGTTCCGGTGGACGCCGCCGACGCCGAAGGAAACACGCCCCTGATGAAGAGCATCCAGGCCGGCCGGACCGAGGCCGCCGCGCTGCTCCACCGCTATGGCGCCCGCCTGGACCTCAGGAACCGCGCCGGGGTCTCCGCCAGGGACATGGCCAGGGAAACGCGCAACCCCGCGCTCGACGAGGCGCTGGGCCTGGACCCGGACGGGGACGGTCCACCCCGGTCGCCTCTCGGCAGCCGATGAGCCCGGCGTGCGGCCGCCCTATAGCGGCAGCGGCTTGCCGAGCTCGCCGGCCAGGTCGCGGATGAACTGCCAGGCCACGCGGCCCGAGCGGGCGCCGCGGAGCTGCGACCACTGCAGGGCGCGGCGGTCCAGGTCGTCGGTCTTCAGGCCGAACCGTTCGGCATAGGCGCGGACGGCCTCCAGATAGGCCTGCTGGTCCATGGGCGGGAAGCCGATCCACAGGCCGAAGCGGTCGGAGACCGAGACC
>CAZTMF010000146.1:0-7389 GCA_964614675.1 uncultured Caulobacteraceae bacterium
CCGGACTTGGTCTTCAGTTTCGGCATTTCGCTGCGGAGCTTGCGCCCCGTCCTATACTCAAGTGAGAGGCCGCCATGGCATGCCATGGGCCAGGCGACCGAAGAGGGGCGCTGATAGGGGAAAAGTGGAGGAAAGGCAAGGCGGCGGCCTTGCCTTTCCGACATCCCCGCGACGGCGGGGACCCAGCCGCTTTTGTGATCGAGAATTCCAGTCGCAAGCGATGCCAGGAAAAAGACCTGGGTCCCCGCCTTCGCGGGGATGAGCGGAACAGTGATCCTAGCGCGGGGCCAGGATCATGATCATCTGCTTGCCTTCCATCCGGGGCTCGTACTCGACCTTGGCCACCGGCTCGAAGTCGGTCTTCACCTGCTGCAGCAGCTTCATGCCCAGCTCGGGGTGGGCCAGCTCGCGGCCGCGGAAGCGCAGGGTGACCTTCACCTTGTCGCCTTCTTCGAAGAAGCGGTGCATGGCCTTGGCCTTCACCTCGTAGTCGTGGGTGTCGATGTTGGGCCGGAGCTTGATCTCCTTGACCTCGACCACCTTCTGGCGCTTGCGCGCCTCGGCCTTCTTCTTCTGCTCCTGGAAACGGTATTTGCCGTAGTCGAGGATCTTGCAGACCGGCGGATCGGAGTTCGGCGAGACCTCGACGAGGTCTAGGCCGGCTTCCTCGGCGGCTTCCAGAGCGGCGGAGGTGGGCATGACGCCCTGCTTCTCTCCGTGCTGATCGATGAGCAGAACGCGCGGAACGCGGATGTCCTCGTTCATACGAGGGCCGTCCTTGGTCGGCGGGGCGGGCATGGGGCGACGAATAGGCAGGCTCTCCTTGAACCGTGGATACGAAGGGACCTGAGCCTGAACGCGCTCACAACCCCAGCCGCTTCAATATGGCCGTCGGCAGGGTCGCGATCAAGCCGAGCGGGCGAGCACGAAGGCGGTTTCGGCCACTTGTTGCACCGAGAGATCCTTGACCTGGCGCGCGGTGAGGATCGCGACGTAGCCCCGGGGCCCCGAAATGTCCGGATCGGCGGCCTTGGAGAACAGGGCGATGGTCGGGGCCCCGGCCGCCGCCATCAGGTGGGTGGCGCCGGAATTGTTGCCCACCGCCAGGGCCGCCCGGGCCCCCAGGACCGCCACCTGGGCGAAGTCCGTGCCGCCGGTGAGGTCCCGCGCGCGGGGCGTCGTCCGCTGGATGGCGCGGGCCATGGCGCTCTCGTCGGGGCTGCCGATCACCAGCACGTCCAGGCCGTGGTCGTAGAGGCGCCTGGCGAGGGCGGCGTAGTTCTCCAGCGGCCAGAGGTCCTGGGCCTTGGAGACGCCGCCGGGGGCGAGCAGGGCGTAGGGACGAGGCTTGGTGGCGCCGGCCACCGGCCGCGCCGCCGGCGCGCGGCGCAGGATCCAGCTGAGGTCCGGCGGCGGCGACTCGCCGGGTTCGGTGGGCGCGTTCGGCCAGACGCCGGCGGACTTCAGCTGGTCGGCCTGGCGCTCGAGCAGATGCATCCTGGCGCGGCCGCGTCCGGCGGCTCTGTGGCTGGCGCCGCGCACCTCGCCCGACCACTCCGGCCGGTTCGACCAAAGGGAATTGAACAGCTTGCGGGTGAGGCCGGAGTTCTCCAGGTCGTAGACCCGATCGAACCCGGAATTGCGGATCCAGCGCGCCAGGGACCAGACCGCGCCGAAGCCCTGCAGGTCGCCGGAGGGCTCGATGTGATCGAAGTTGCGGCTCGACCTGGCGAGCTCGGCGAACCGCGGGAGGGTCAGGAGCGTGACCTGGGCCCTGGGGTGCGCCTCGCGAATCCGCTTCATCGCCGCGAGCGAGAGCACGAACTCGCCCAGCGAGCCGAGCTTGATGACCAGGACGCGCGCGGGGGACTCCATGCAGCGACGCTTGTACTGAAAACGCTAAATCTTCGCCACGAACCAGATCGGCGGGGCGGTTTGAGCGGTTTCACGTCGGCGTTCCTGCGCCATTTCCGGTGGATTTGACTTTCCGGGCCGCTGCCGGTGGAAGAAGCGAAGGGGCAGGAGGTGGTTGGGCCTTGATCATCGTCACCGGCGCGGCCGGGTTCATCGGCCGCTTCGTCGCCTTGAGGCTGCTCGACCGCGGCGAGGATGTCGTCGGGGTCGACGACTTCAACGCCTATTACGATCCTGGCCTGAAGGAGGCGCGGATCGAGGCGCTGCTGGAGCGGCCGAACTTCCGGCTGGTGCGCATGGACGTGGCCGAGGCGGCGGCGTTCGACGACCTGGTGCGCCAGACCGGCGCGCGGCGCATCGTGCATCTCGCGGCCCAGGCGGGGGTGCGCTACTCGATCGACAATCCGTTCGCCTACGAGCGCGCGAACCTGTCGGGCCACCTGTCGGTGCTGGAGGCCTGCCGGAACGTCCGGGGCTTCGAGCACCTGGTCTACGCCTCCTCGAGCTCGGTCTATGGCGAGCGGAGCTCGGACGGCGCCTTCCGCGAGGAGGAAGCGGCCGAGGCGCCGGCCTCGCTCTACGCGGCCACCAAGCGGTCGGGCGAATTGATGAGCGGCGCTTACGGCAATCTCTATGGCCTGGCCCAGACCGGCCTCAGGTTCTTCACCGTCTACGGCCCGTGGGGCCGGCCCGACATGGCCTATTTCATCTTCACCCAGAAGATCCTGGCGGGCGAGCCGATCGAGGTGTTCGGCGAGGGCCGGATGGCGCGGGACTTCACCTATATCGACGACATCGTCGACGGGGTGATCGGGGCGCTCGATCGTCCGCCCGCGGCCGGTGAGAACCGCATCCTGAACATCGGCGACAGCCGCCCGGTCGGCTTGATGGACATGATCACCACCCTGGAACGGGCGCTGGGCCGAGAGGCCCAGAAGGTCTACGCCCCCATGCAGCCCGGCGACGTCACCGCCACCTTCGCCGACATCTCGAGGCTCAACGCCCTCACGGGCTACCAGCCCAAGGTGAAGCTGGAAGAGGGCCTGCCGCGGTTCGTGGCTTGGTACCGCGAATATTTCGGGGCGTGAGCCGAATTACCCCAGCAGCTCTGTGATCGCCGCGCGGGCGGCGTCGGCCAGGTCCGGCCGGCGCAGGGCGTAGGCGACATTGGCGCGCAGCAGGCCGATCTTGTCGCCGCAATCGTAGGTCACGCCCTCGTATTCGTAGGCGTGGAAGTCCTGCTGCTGCATCAGCCGCGCCATGGCGTCGGTCAGCTGGATCTCTCCGCCGGCGCCGCGCTGCTGGGAGCCGAGCAGTTCGAAGATCTCCGGCTGCAGGATGTAGCGGCCGGAGATAAACAGGTTCGAGGGCTCCGTCCCTGGCGCGGGCTTCTCGACCATTCCGGTCATCCGGTTCAGCCGGCCGCTGCGCCCGTCCAGGGCGACGATACCGTACTTGTGCGCCTGGCCCTCGGGGCAGGGCTCGACCACCACGATGTTGCCGCCCACCTTTTCATAGGCCTGGACCGCCTGGGCCAGGGCGCCTGGCTCGGCGGCCATCAGCATGTCGGGCAGCATCACGGCGAAGGGCTCATCGCCGATCACGTCGCGGGCGCACCAGACCGCATGGCCGAGGCCGAGCGGCTGCATCTGGCGGATGAAGCTCATCTCGCCAGGTCGGGCCAGCTCACCCTGCAGGTCCTGCAGGATCTCGGTCTTGCCCTTGGCCTGGAGCTGGGATTCCAGCTCGGGATGGTTGTCGAAATAGTCCTCGATGGCGCCCTGGCCGCGGCCCACGATGAAGACGAAGTGCTCGATGCCCGCCGCGCGGCCTTCCGCGACGATGTAGGAGACGATCGGCCGGTCGACGACATTGAGCAGGTTCTTGGCGGTGGTCTTGCCCACCGGCAGCACCCGGGTGCCCAGGCCCGCCACGGGAAGGACGGCTTTGCGAACCGGCTTCATCTGTCCTCGCTGGATGGTCTCAGCCCGCTCTAGAGGACCCGGCCCGCTCTTGCCAGAAGATCGTTACTCGACGGTGACCGACTTGGCCAGGTTGCGCGGCTGGTCGACGTCGGCGCCCTTCTGAAGGGCGGTGTAATAGGCCAGGAGCTGGATCGCTCCGGCGAAGACCAGGGGCGCGATCAGGGGATCGCAGGCCGGCACGGGCACGACCTTGGCGCCCATGGGGGCGTGCTTCTCGCCCTCTGGATCGGTGATCATGATCACCTTGGCGCCCCTGGCGATCACCTCGGCCATGTTCGATGCGGTCTTCTCGAACAGGCTGTCGGAGGGCGCGATGATGATCACCGGCGTGCCCTCTTCGATCAGGGCGATGGGGCCGTGCTTCAGCTCGCCGGCGGCGTATCCCTCGGCGTGGATGTAGCTGATCTCCTTCAGCTTCAGCGCGCCCTCGAGCGCCAGCGGGTACATGGCTCCCCGGCCGAGATAGAGCACGTCCCGGGCGCGGGCGGTGTCGTGGGCGATCTCGCGGATGATCTCCTCGACCTGCAGCGACTCCGAGATCAGGCGAGGCGCCTCCAGGAGCACCTGCACCAGGTGCGCCTCCTGCTTGGCGTCGATGCGGCCCCGCTGAGCGGCGGCGGCCACGGCCAGGGCCGCCAGCACCGAGACCTGGGCGGTGAAGGCCTTGGTCGAGGCCACGCCGATCTCCGGACCCGCGTGGGTGGGCCAGAGCACGTCGGCTTCCCGCGCCATGGTGGACTGATGTGAATTGACGATGGCGGCGGTGATCAGGCCCCGCTCCTTGCAGAACCGCAGGGCGGCCAGGGTGTCGGCGGTCTCGCCGGACTGGGAGACGGCCACCGCCAGGGTGTTCGGCGACAGGGCCGCCTCGCGGTAGCGGAACTCGGAGGAGACCTCGACGTCGACCGGCAGGCCCGCGATCCGCTCGAACAGGTACTTTCCGATCATGCCGGCGTAGCTGGCGGTGCCGCAGGCCACGATCTGGATGCGGTTCAACGCCTTGAAGTCCACGCCCGCCGGCGGGACGGCCTTCATCCCCACCGGGTCCACATAGGCGCTGAGGGTGTGCTGGCAGCTGTCCGGCTGTTCGTGGATCTCCTTCTCCATGAAGTGCCGGTAGTTGCCCTTCTCCACCAGGGCGGCGGAGGCGGGGATCACCCGGACGGCGCGCCGCACGGCCCCGCCGTTGGCGTCGAAGATGCGTGCGGAGTTGTCGTCGATGGCGACGACATCGCCTTCCTCGAGATAGGCCACGCGGTTGGTGAAGGGCCCGACGGCCAGCGCGTCCGAACCGATGAACATCTCGCCTTCGCCGTAGCCCACCACCAGCGGGCTGCCCCGCCGGGCGCCCAGGACCAGCCGATCTTCCCCTTCGATCAGGACGGCCAGGGCATAGGCGCCTTGGAATCGGGCCAGGGCGCTCTGGAGGGCCGCAATCGGCTCGAGGCCCTCCGACAGGTACTGGTCGATCAGTTGGACCGCCACCTCGGTGTCGGTCTGGCTTTCGAAGGTCCGTCCCTTCGCCGCGAGCTCCGCCTTCAGTTCCGCGTAGTTCTCGATGATGCCGTTGTGGACCGCCATCACGCGCCCGGAGGCGTGGGGATGGGCGTTGATCTCGGTGGGTGCGCCATGGGTGGCCCAGCGCACATGGCCGATGCCGACCGTGCCGCCGAGGGGCTTCTCGGCCAGCAGATCCTCCAGGGCCCTGAGCTTGCCGACCGCCCGTCGCCGCTCGAGCCGTCCGTCCACGATGGCCGCCACGCCGGCGGAATCGTAGCCGCGGTATTCGAGCCGTCTCAGGCTCTCGACCAGCCGCGGAGCGACGGCCGTGCGGCCGACGATGCCGATGATGCCGCACATGTCAGGACGCCTCGCCGCTCGTTACGGCGAGAATCGCCGCCGCGTGGCCATTATGAAATGGCGGGGATTTGCGCTAGGCCTTCAGCATTCGCAAACAGGCGTCGGATAACAATCCAGGTTTCCGATCATTTCGCGAGCCAGAGCACGCTCCATCATGACCAACCGCTCCTACTTCGGCACCGACGGGATCCGCGGACGGGCCAACAGCTTTCCGATGACGGCCGAGATCGCCCTGCGCGTAGGCCTGGCGGCCGGCAAGCTGTTCCGTTCGGGCGGCGACCGGCGCCACCTGGTGGTGATCGGCAAGGACACCCGCCTGTCGGGCTATATGATCGAGCCGGCCCTGGTGGCGGGCTTCACCTCGGTGGGCATGGACGTGCGCCTGTTCGGGCCGCTGCCGACGCCGGCGGTGGCCATGATGACCCGGTCGATGCGGGCCGACCTCGGGGTGATGATCTCCGCCTCTCACAACAGTTTCGCCGACAACGGCATCAAGCTGTTCGGCCCCGACGGCTACAAGCTGTCGGACCAGCGCGAGGCCGAGATCGAGGCCTTCATGGAAGAGGGCCTGCAGGAGGGCCTGGCCGAGCCGCGCGACCTCGGCCGGGTGGTGCGCATCGACGACGCCCAGGCCCGCTACGTCGAGATCGTCAAGGCGACCTTCCCGCGGCAGCTGAACCTCAACGGCCTCCGGGTCGTGATCGATTGCGCCAATGGCGCCGCCTACAAGGTGGCTCCGACCGCGCTCTATGAGCTGGGCGCCGAGGTGGTCGAGATCGGCGTCTCGCCCAACGGCCTCAACATCAACGAGGAATGCGGCTCGACCCATCCCAAGGCCCTGGCCAAGGCGGTGAAGGAGTATCGCGCCGACATCGGCATCGCGCTGGATGGGGACGCCGACCGGCTGCTGATCACCGACGAGCGCGGCCAGGTGGTCGACGGCGACCAGATCATGGCCCTGATCGCCAGGTCCTGGAAGGAAGCCGGCACGCTGAAGGGCGGCGGCGTGGTCGCCACGGTGATGTCGAACCTGGGCCTGGAGCGCTTCCTGGCGGCGCACGACATGACGCTCGAGCGCACCAAGGTCGGCGACCGCTATGTCATGGAGCGCATGCGCGAGGGCGGCTTCAACCTGGGCGGCGAGCAGTCCGGCCACATCATCATGTCGGACGTCTCGACCACCGGCGACGGCCTGATCTCGGCCCTGCAGGTGCTGGCGGTGCTGGCCCAGTCCAACAAGCCCCTGAGCGCCCTGGCGCGGCAGTTCGAGCCGGCGCCCCAGGTGCTCCGCAACGTGCGCTTCTCGAGCGGCAAGCCGCTGGAAAACAAGACCGTGAAGGCGGCGATCGCCGAGGGCGAGGCGCGGCTGAACGGGAGCGGCCGCATCGTCGTGCGCGCCTCCGGCACCGAACCCCTGATCCGCATCATGGCCGAGGGCGACGACGAGCGCATGGTCAAGGACGTGGTCAAGGCCATCGCCACCGCCGTGGAACAGGCGGCGGGCTGAACGTCCCATCCTGAAAAGCAGAAGGCCGGGTCCTGTGTGGAACCCGGCCTCCGTGCGAACTCATGGGTCCCCGCCTGCGCGGGGATGAGCGGACTTGGTTAGGCCTCGGCCTTGGCCTCTTCG
>CAZTMF010000147.1:0-7351 GCA_964614675.1 uncultured Caulobacteraceae bacterium
CCGCCCACGCCCCCGGGCGCCTGGCCCTGATCGCCGAGATCAAGAAGGCCAGCCCGTCGCGCGGCCTGATCCGCGAAGACTTCGACCCGCCCGCGCTCGCGAGAGCCTATGAGACCGGCGGCGCGGCCTGCCTCTCGGTGCTCACCGACGCGCCGAGCTTCCAGGGCTCGGAGGCCTATCTGCGGGCCGCGCGGGCGGCGAGCGCCCTGCCCTGCATCCGCAAGGACTTCATGGTCGATCCCTGGCAGATCGCCGAGTCCCGCGCGCTGGGGGCTGACTGCATCCTGGTGATCCTGGCCATGGTCGATGACGCCCTGGCCGGCGAGCTGATGGCCGAGGCCGGACGCTGGGGCATGGACGCCCTGGTCGAGGTCCACGACGAGGCCGAGATGGCGCGGGCGGGCGGGCTCGGCGCTCGTCTGGTGGGCGTGAACAACCGGGACCTGCACACCTTCGAGGTCGATCTGCACAACACCGAGCGGCTGGCGGCGCTGGCCCCCGACGGCGCATTGCTGGTGACCGAGAGCGGCATCTTCACGCCCGCGGATGTCCGGCGGCTGGAGGCGTCGGGCGCCAAGGCCATGCTGGTCGGCGAGAGCCTGATGCGCCAAGCTGACGTCGCGGCGGCCACGAGGGCCCTGCTCGGCGGCTGAAGCATCGCCGATCGATCGCTGGGGAAGGTCCATGGTGCGTGCGTCAAAGGCCTCGGCCGCGGCCGTCGCCGGTCTGGTGATCCTGGCCTTCTGCCCGCTGTCTTCGGCGGGGGCTGCGGACAAGCCGCAGTACGGCGCCTGGGGCTACGACCTCTCGGCCATGGACCTCCGGGTGAAGCCGGGCGACGACTTCAATCGCTACGCCAACGGGGCCTGGCTCGATCGCACCACCATTCCGGCCGACAAATCCATCAGCTCGCTCCGTTACGAGATGAGCGACCGGGCCCAGGCGCGTCTGCATGACCTGATGCAGGCCGCCGCGGCCAAGGCCGGCCCCCGGCCCAGGACCGTCGAAGGCAGGATGGGGGCCTTCTACAAGGCCTTCATGGACGAGCGGCGCATCGCCGCCCTGGGCGCGACGCCCCTGGCGCCCGAGCTCGCCGCCATCCGCGCCGCCCGCAGCCATGAGGACATCGCCGCCCTGATGGGCCGCGCCAACGTGGACTTCTACGCCACCATCTTCGGCGTCGGCACGGACGTGGACCTCAAGGACGTCCGCCGATACGCCGTCCTCGCCAGCCAGGCGGGTCTCGGCCTGCCGGACCGCGACTATTATCTCCAGGCGTCTTTCGCCGCTCAGAAGGCGGCCTATCAGGCCTATGTCGAGAGGCTCCTGACCCTGATCGGCTGGCCCGATCCGGCCGCGAACGCCAAGGCCGTGGTCGAGTTCGAGACGCGGATCGCAGGCGCCAGCTGGACGCGGGCCGAGCGCCGAGACGTGGTCAAGACCTACAACCCCATGGACCGGGCCCAGCTCGCCGCCCTGGCCCCCGGCTTCGCCTGGGAGCGCTTCCTGGCCGCGGCCGACCTGCCGCGGCTGAACCGGCTGATCGTCTCCGAGAAGACCGCCTTCCCGAAGATCGCGGCGGTCTACCAATCCGAGCCGCTGGACGTGCTGAAAGCCTGGCAGGCCTTCACCGTGGCCGACAACGCCGCCTTCTATCTCCCGCCCGCCTTCTCCCAGGCGCGGTTCGAATTCCGCGACAAGACCCTCTCGGGCCAACCGGAGGAGCAGGCGCGCTGGAAGCGGGCGATCCGCGCCGTCGCCGGCGGCGACTGCTACGGCGACGACCGGATCGACTGTTTCGGAAACATGGGCTTCGGCGTCGGCCAGGTCTATGTGGCCCGCTACTTCCCGCCCTCGGCAAAGGCCAAGATCCAAGCGCTCGTCGCCAACCTGAAGGCGGCCATGCGCGCCAGGCTGGAGCGGCTGGACTGGATGGCCCCCGCCACCAGGGCCGAGGCGCTCAGGAAGCTCGACACCTATCAGATCAAGGTGGGCTATCCGGACCATCCGCGCGACTTTTCCGGGCTCGTCATCCGTCCGGACGACCTGCTGGGCGACGTCCGACGGTCTGCGGCCTGGGACTGGCGACATTACGTCCGCCGCCTGGACGGGCCGGTGGACCGGTCCGACTGGTCGATGACGCCCCAGACCAACGACGCCTACAACGGGACCCTTCGCGACATCGTCTTCCCCGCCGGCATATTGATGCCGCCGATGTTCGACCCGGCCGCCGACCCCGCGGTGAACTATGGCGCCATCGGCGGCGTCATCGGCCACGAGCTGACCCACGGATTCGACGACGAGGGCCGCAAGCTCGACGCCGCAGGCGAGCTCCACGACTGGTGGACGGCCGCCGACGCGGCCGCCTTCGAGGCCCAGGCCAAGCGCCTCGGCGGGCAATATTCCAGCTATGAGCCCGTGCCCGGCGCCCACATCAACGGCGACCTGACCATGGGCGAGAACATCGCCGACCTCGGCGGGCTGAACGTGGCGCTCGAGGCCTACCACCGCTCCCTGAACGGCAAGCCGGCGCCGGTGCTGGATGGATTCACGGGAGACCAGCGCGTCTTCCTGGGGTGGGCCCAGGCCTGGCGCGGCAAGGCGCGCGAGGACTTCCTCCGCAAGCAGGTGGTCTCCGACCCGCACTCCCCCCGGGCCTTCAGGATGATAGGGCCGATGCGCAATATCGATGCCTGGTACGAGGCTTTCGGCGCCCGGCCCGGCGAGACCTATTACCTGCCGCCCGACCAGCGCGTGCGAATCTGGTGAATCACCCGCGTCGGGGAGTTCGGGCCTTGATTCTACGGCCCGGGTTAAGGCGGCGCAGGCGTCAAGAAGAAACCTCCCGTGATTTCAAAGGCTTGAGCGCGGCCGGCCGTTAACTTGACTTCAATACGGAACGCATAGAGAACATTTCAAGACGTTTTTGATTTGTTCCGAGGCGAAGATGCTGACGCGCAAGCAACACGAACTGCTCATGTTCATCCACGAGCGGATCAAGGAGACCGGCGTCTCGCCGTCGTTCGACGAGATGAAGGAGGCGCTCGATCTCGCCTCCAAGTCGGGAATCCACCGGCTTATCACGGCCCTGGAGGAACGCGGCTTCCTGCGGCGCCTGCCCCACAGGGCCCGGGCGCTCGAGGTGGTGCGCCTGCCCGAGGAGGCCACGCCGGGTTCGCGCGGCCGCGCGCCCTTCAAGCCCCAGGTCATCGAGAACTCCCGCCCCGCGGCCGCGATCGCGAACGACATCCGCGATCTGCCGGTGCTGGGCCGCATCGCCGCCGGCACGCCGATCGACGCCATCCAGCACGAGCGTGACCGGGTGCAGGTGCCCGAAGCCCTCCTGGGCGCCGGGGAGCATTTCGTCCTGGAGGTGCAGGGCGACTCCATGATCAACGCCGGCATCCTGGACGGCGACCAGGTCATCATCCGCCGGGCCGACACCGCCAATTCCGGCGAGATCGTCGTGGCCCTGGTCGGCGAGGAAGCCACCCTCAAGCGGCTGCGCAAGCGCGGCGCGTCCATCGCCCTGGAGGCGGCCAACCCGGCCTATGAGACCCGAATCTTCGGGCCGGACCAGGTGCAGGTTCAGGGCCGGCTGGTGGGGCTGATCCGCCGCTATCACTGAGCGCGTCAGGCGAAAACGCAGAGCGGTTTCGCCGCTCGAACGCGCTCCAAAATGTCTTGGCTCTAGAGCGGACTATTCTCCCACGACCGACTGTTCGCCCTTGAACTTTCCGGCCAGGACGCAGGCCACCGCACCCTTCTTGACCGTGACCGTGGCCCGGCTGGTCCCTGTCACGAAATAGGTTTCGCCTGACTTGGTGGTGATCTGCAGGGCGCCGGGACTGGTGAACTGGCACTCGGTGAAGGTCCCGAATCCGTTCCCGCCATCGTTGACGATCTCGTCGCAGCTGACGTGGCCATAGCCGCGGCCGAAGGTGATGTCGTCATCCTCGAACCGCTGGTGGATCTTGACCGGCTGGGCCTGGAAAGCCTCCGGCGAGACCTGACGGCAGGGCGGCCCCGAGATCGCCCACTCCTGAGCCTTGCGAACGGCCCGCGGCCTATTCCAGAGCCAGCCGCCGACCAGGAAAGCGATCACCAGCACCACCGCGCCGATGAGGATCGTCATCCCGCCTGGCCCGCGCCGCTTGCCGCTGCCACCGCCGTAATCGCTCGTCATCACGCGCCCTTGGTTTCACGGCGAAACATGGCCGGACGTGTCGGGGGCTGACAAGCCCGGAAGAAGCGCGGTCCAAAAGCGCGGCAGGCCAGGCTGTCCCCTGCCCTCACCTCACGGTGACGGTGGCGACCATGCGCGGATGGATGGTGCAGAGGTATCGGTACACGCCCGGCCTGGCGAACCTGAAGCTGAAACTGTCGCCCTGGTCGAGCGCGCCGGAGCGGAAGGTCCCGTCGACACTGGTGACCGTATGAGGTTCTCCGTCCAGGTTCTTCCAGACCACCGTGGCCCCCGCCGGTACTGCGATGTCCATGGGATGCAAGTCGAAGTCCTTGATCGTGACCGCAGCGTCGGCGGAGGCTGCGGCGTGGGAGGCGGCGGCCAGGGCGAAAGCGGCGACGGCGGCCAGGCCCGTCGCCGCCAGGGCGCGGGCGAAGATCCTGAGGTTCATGCTGAAGATCTCTTGGGTTGGATTGGTTCAGGCGAGCGCGATGTCGGTGATGCTCAGCGGCTGGTGCAGAGGCGCGCGCGAGACGCTGGTCACACCCAGCATCCGTGGCAGTTGGTCGGGCGGGACGGTCAGCGGTCCCGGTCCCGGTCCCACGCCTGCGGCCGGCTGCGGATAGGCTGTCGATCGGGCGGTGTGGAAGGTGACGGCGCCTTCCACCTTCTGGACGATCTGGTGGATGTGGCCGTTCAGGACGGTCACCGAGCCGAACCGGCGGATCATGTCCATGACCTCGGGCGCGTCGCTCGAGCCCCAGCCCCAGGGCTCATAGATGCTCCACATCGGCATGTGGCCGAAGAGCACGATCGGCTGGCTGGCCGAACGGCCGGCGAGGTCGTCCCTGAGCCAGGCCAGCTGGTCTTCGCCCAGCGCGGCCAGGCCCCCGGGCTTGAACTGCATCACATTGTTGAGGGCGACGAAATGAACGCCCGCATGATCGAAGCTGTAATAGCCACGGTTCTTCGACGGCGCCCCGAAGCGCGCGAAATACTCGGTTCCGGCGCCGTCGGTGACGTCATGTTCTCCCGGCACCGTGTGCAGCTCGGCGACGCGCAGCCCGCGCAGGAGCTGAGCGGCGTCATCGAATTCCGACGCCCGCGACAGATGCGTGATGTCGCCGGTGTGCAAGACCAGACCCGGCTGTCTCGGCAGGCTGTTCACAAGGGCGATCGACCGGGCGAGGGTCCCCGCCACGTCGGGATTGGCCGCCTTGTTGAAACCGATGTGGCTATCGCTGATCTGGACGAACAGCGGCGCGCCGACCTTGGCGGCGGCCCCCCGCTCGGTGGCGGCGGCGAGATCGAATCCCGTAAGGACCCCGCCGGAGAGGGCGAAGATCGTGCCGGCGCCCATGCCCATGCACTTGAGCGCATGGCGGCGCGAGCGATCGTGGTCCATGTCGAGTCCTCCTGGGTTGGAGGCCTAGACCGTTGGGAGAGGCGGATTATTCCGGCTGGGCGCGAACGAGCTCGACGAAATGTGCGAGCTCGGGCTGGGCGGTGTCGGACACCGCCGCGAAATCAAGGTCGCGCCGCTTCCACGCGATCACATGATAGCCGTGGCTCACCGCCGCAGCAGGCAGGGCCGCGCCGCGATCGGCCCAGACGAACAGATCGATCTCGTGCCGGCCGTGCTGGTAGACCACCACCGCGGCGGTCGAACCGGCGACCCGGTCGAGACGCCCGCCGGTCAGCCGGTAGCCTTCGGCTGCGAAGTCAGCGACCGGAGGCGACAGCGCCAGCTTGCCGGCGAACCAGGGCTTGACCGTATGGTGATCGCTGGAGGCCACCTGGATCTGACGTCCCTGGATCATGGCGCGGACGTGGGCGTCCGTCAGCCGGTCAGCCAGGGTCACGGCCGAAGGCGGCAGCATGACCAGGACGGCGAGGCCAGCCGCAAGGGCGCTGATCCCCGCTCCGCTGAAGACGCCCCGCCAGAAGCCATTTCCTGTCGGCCTTTCGGGACGATCCAGCCTCGATACACTCGCCCGCTCGGCCTCGATCATCTCCTCGACGCGTCTTCGCAGACCGGGAGGGGCCGAGCGGCGATGCAGTAGAGAGCGGATGCTGTCGCTCATCTCCGCCGCTTCCGAGCAGAACGCCTGGCAGTCGGCGCACCCCTCGATGTGGCGCTCGACCGCATCCGCGTCGACGCCCGCGATTTCGCCGTCGATGAAGGCCTGAGTGCGCAGGCGCTCAGCGCACGTCATCGGGGGCCTCCTTCAGCCATCGGTCCCTGAGCATGGCCCTGGCCCGCGCGAGGCGGGACATCACCGTGCCGATCGGCGCGCCGGTCGCCTCGGAGATCTCCTGATAGCTCAAGTCCTCCACCTCGCGCAGGATCAGCACCTCGCGAAAGGCCTCAGGCAAGGCGGAGATCACGGCCGACAGCCGGCGGCTTTCGCTCATCCGCATCGCCTGCGCCTCGGGGTCGGCGCCCTCATAGACCAGCGGCCGGTCGTCCTCCTCGGGCAGGGCGCTGTGACCGCGGCGTTGGACCTCGGAGGCCTTGCTGCGCCAGCAGTTGCGGACGATGGCGAGAAGCCACGGCCGGATATTGTTTCCGCGGAATCCGTCGAATGCCCGATAGGCCCGCAGCATGGCGTCCTGGACGATATCCTCGGCGTCGCTCTGCGAATGCGACAGCCAGCGGGCGAGGTTGTAGGCCGCGTCCAGGTGCGGCAGGGCCATGGCCTCGAAGCTGCGGCGGGGATCGTCCATTCGAACTTGAGACCCGACCGCCCCCCGATTTATTCCCGAACCTAGCACGCCTGATCCGCGGCGCGCCCAATCGGCCGCCGCCCGGCATGATCAAGCTTGCCCTGAAGGCTCCAGGCGCCTAGGAGCCCGGACATGCTGGATGACCTGAAGGCCAACAACCGCGCGTGGGCGCAGCGCAAGATCGCCGCCGACCCAGGCTTCTTCCGCCGCCTCCTGGGGCAGCAGGCGCCGCAATACCTCTGGATCGGATGCTCCGACAGCCGCGTGCCGGCCAACGAGATCGTGGACCTCGATCCCGGTGAGCTCTTCGTCCACCGCAACGTCGCCAACCTCGCTCCGCCCCAGGACGCCAACTATCTGTCGGTGCTGCAGTTCGCCGTCGATGTGATCAAGGTGAAGCACGTGATGGTGGTGGGCCACTACGGCTGCGGCGGCGTG
>CAZTMF010000148.1:0-7343 GCA_964614675.1 uncultured Caulobacteraceae bacterium
CCCAGCCTCTACTGCGCCGTCATCGTCAAGCGCGTGGACGCCCAGACCCGCTCCAAGACCTCGATCAACGAGCTGCTCCGGGACTGACGGCCCACCCTCCTCGGCCCAGCGGTGAGGGCCTAGCTCCGGTAGTCCTCCTTCTCGTAGGGCCGTCCGTCGCGGTGCTGGAAGCCCTTGCCGGCGCCGGCTCCGGGGAACACCATATCGATGTCCGGGTAGTCGCAGGCGCTCTGGCCGCCGCTGCGCGTGCCGACCTCCAGCATCACCGCCTCTTGCTGAGAGCGGTTCTGGAAGTGGTGGCCGTCCGCCTCGCCCGCCTTGAAGCCCGCACAGTCGCCGGCCTTCATGACCTCCTCGCCCGCGTCGGTGACCAGAACCACCTCGCCCTCGAGCACCCAGACGAATTCGTCCTCGGCCGAATGCCAATGGCGCTGGCTGGACCAGGCGCCCGCGGGCAGGCGCAGCAGGTTCACCCCGAACTGCGAGAGGCCCGCCGCATCGCCCAGCCGCCAGCGCTCGCGCGGCGCGCAGGGCTCGTCAAAGGGCATGGGATAGCGCGCGCCCTTGAGGTGCGGCGCCGAGGCGACGTCGATCTTCCTGGCCATGGGTCCTCCTGACCGGAGGTGACCGCATCCTCGGATGAATTGGAAGCGGCTAGGCCGCCACCCTGCCCTCGCGGCGGCCGTTGCCGTAGACCAGCCGGTAGCGCTCCCAGAACCAGTCGAACTCGCGCGCGGCCCTGGCGCTCCAGAAGCCGAAGGTCTTGGTCTCGGTGCGTCCGGCGCGCCGGGTCGCGATCCAGCAGCGGCTCCGGGCGTCGTGCAGCGTATGGCCATGCAGTTCGATGAAACGCAGATAGGCCAGCGTCAGGTCTTCGGATTCGACACCCATCGGCGCCGTGTAACTGCGCATCAAGGACTCCCCACCCCTTGCGGCCGGAGGGCCCGAGACCAAGCGCAGGACCTTCGGGTCCCAGGGCTCTGTCCCGGGCTTCGCCGGGCCGCGCGCGACTCTCGCGGCGCGCTGGATAAGGTTAGTCCGGAGGGGGTTAAGATATAGGGACACGATGTCGCTCGACCGGCTTTGATGCGCCCGCAAACCGGGCTCGTGGCGCCCCCACATCCTGAACAATTCCCTTACGCTTCCAATGGTTCCGCCGGCCAAGGCCCAGCCAGGGCGCGGCGCGGACCTCGGGCTGAGCACTATGTCGCATGGGCCGCGGCGCCTGGCGGGCCCGGTCGCCCGTCTGGACTTGACGGTTCAGGAGCAACCAAATCCCCAGCTCAGCTGTTGTTCATTGGAAGCGCCGTACGACGGCGCACGGACTCCTGGGAGCACATCATGAAGAACTGGCTGATCGCGTCGGGCATCGCCCTGACCTTGGCCGCGGCCGGCGCAGCCGACGCCGCGGATCACTCCACCCGCAACGGCGCCATCGCAGGCGCGGTCGGCGGCGCCGTGGTCGGCGGCCCGGTGGGCGCCGTCGTCGGCGGTGTCGGCGGGGCTGTGGTCGGCAGCCACTACCATCGCCACCACGGCTACCGCTACACACGGTGGTGCTACACCCGCCACCATCACCATCGCTACGCCTGCCACTAGGGCCGGCGCCAGGCGGGTCGAAGGCTCAGAAGCCTCGGCCCGCCGGCATCCCGAGCAGCGCCGTGGTGGTCGACTTGCGCCGGACCTTCACCGTCCAGCGCAGGTTCCACGGGACCCCCGCCGCGCGGGGCCGCGGCGGATCGGCGAAGTCGGTCTCCTCGCCATAGGCGATCATCGACAGCATGCCGAAAGGTGAGGCCTTCACCACCTCCGACGGCACCACGCACGAGGTGGTCTGGGGCGGCATGACCGCGCCCTGGGCGATCAGCCGGCGCACCTCGCCGGGCGGCAAGTAGTCGGTCAGCGCGCCCATCATGTTGGCCGTATTGGCCGAGCTCCAGACCACGATCGTCTCGCCGCGCTCCTGAGCCCCGAACAGCCAGGCGTAGTAGCCCGTGGCGCCCGCCACCGGCTGCCAGGCCACCTGCGTCCCGCCCGCCGGGGTCGGGTCGCGCGAGGTGATCTCCAGCGGCGCCAGGAAGTCCTGGCTGGCGCCCAGGCTAAAGCGGATGTCCGGTGAATAGTCGCCCCGGATGGCGTGATCGCCGACCAGCGATCCGTTCGGCGGAATGGATGTGCGCGCCTGCTCGTTCGGCCATTGGCCGTAGGTCGCATAGCGTCCCGCGCTCGGCGGCCGGCCGGGGCTCGCCGAGATGAAGGGGATGTTCGGCATGGGCGCGCCGGGGCCGATCTTGGCGAAGTCGATGGTGATCGGGCCCTGGGCGTGCTCGCCGCAGCCCCAGTAGATGAGCATCCGGCCTCGCGGCCTCTGGGCCATCTGCGGCGGACCGCCGGACTCTTCCACCGGCTCGGGCGGGCGCACCGCCGGGGTCACCAGCGGCAGGCTCGGACCCGCCCCGAGGGCGGCGGGGACGAAGTGAGCGGCCTCGGGCGCGCCGGAGGCCCCCTGGGTCGAGCCCAGCTGCAGGGTCAGGGTCTTGGTGACACCTCCGCCCATGCCCATCGCGGCCATGCCCGGCGGCATGCCGCCGCGGGAGGCGCCCTCGCCATAGGCCTGGGGCGGGGGCTCGCGTCGGCCGAACCCGCCCATGCCGAGAGGGCCGGCGCCCATGGCCATGCCCATCATCGACCCGAGCCCGGGCCGTTGCGGCTGCTGCTGGGGCGGCGGCCCCTGGCGCTGGGCGCCGGCCATGCCGGGCCCGCCCATCGTTCCCATGCCAGGCATGCCCGACATACCGGACATGCCGCTGGTGGTGGCCGCGCTCACCCAATAGACCGCGACCGGTCCCGAGTTCGGCGACTGCGCCGCGGCCGTCCCCGCAGCCAAGCCTCCGACCAAGACGGAAACCAACGCCCTGCACCCATGTCCCATGGTGATCCCTCCGGCCCAGCGGGGGAATCTTGCGCTCGCGTAACACGGGAGTCGAGCTTGGGCTTGGCATCCGACCCTGGGCCTCACATCAGCGTGGTCTGAGCCGCTTTCGGCGCTCATTGACAGATAGTACTCTTTATTGCAGAGTACTCTTCGATGAGCTATGGATGGCGACGATGAGATCGATAGGTTGGATCCTGGCCGCGGGCCTGTCTTTCGCGGGTGCGGCCGAGGCGGCGACGGTGACCGTCGCGTTCGAGGGGGTGCGGTCCGGCCAGGGCAGTGTGTTGGCCCAGCTGTGCAATGACCCGGCGACCTTCATGAAGTCGTGCGCGACCAAGCAAGGGCTCGCCAGGGCCACGGCGGGCGAGACGGTGATGATGTTCACCGACGTGGCGCCCGGCCGCTATGCGCTGCAGGCCTTCCACGACGAGAACGGGGACTTCCGGCCCGAGATCCCGCCGGAGGGCTACGCCTTCGGGAACGACGCCGGCTATCCGCCCAGCTTCGATGCGGCCTCGTTCCAGGTGTCGGGCGACGCACGGATCACCGTCAGGATGACCTACATCGGCGGCGTATCACCGGCCGGCGCCGGCGGCTCCCATGGGATCGCCCCGCCAGCGGGCGAGACCCGCGTCGATCTCCGCCAGGACGGCCTCTACGGCGAGCTCTATCTGCCCGCCTCCGGGGGCAGGCGCGTGCCCGCCATCGTGGTCTTCGGCGGCTCCGAGGGCGGCCTCGACACCATCAGCGGCATGGCGGTGGACTTCGCGAGGCAAGGCTACGCCGCCCTGGCTCTGGCCTATTGGAGGGAGCAGGGCTTGCCCCAGACGCTGGAGCTGATCCCGCTGGAGTACTTCGACAAGGCCGTCGGCTGGCTGAAGTCCAGGCCCGAAGTGGACCCCAAGGCCATCGGCGCCATCGGCTGGTCGCGCGGCTCTGAGGCGGTGCTGCTGCTGGGCTCCAGGAACCCGGACGTCCACGCGGTGGTCGCCGTGGCCCCGAGCGGCATCGTCTGGCAGGGGATCAACTACTCCGACAACAGGTCCGGCAAGAGCGCCTGGACGGCGGGTGGAAACCCGCTGCCCTATGTGACGCCCGCGGGGGCCCTCTATCGGGCCGACTCGATGCGGGACATGTTCCTGGGCGCCATGGCCGACGCGGACAAGCATCCCGAGACCGAGATCCCGATCGAGCGGGTCAATGGCCCGGTGCTGTTCCTCTCCGGCGGCGACGACCACCTCTGGCCCTCGCGCCAGATGGCGGATCGGATGATGGCCCGGCTGAAGGCCAAGGGCTTCCGCCACGACTACGCTCACCTGACCTACGAGGGCGCTGGCCACGTGATCTTCGTCGGCGCGCCGGACGGGGCCATGGCCCGGGCGATGGGACAGCCCAGCCCGATGCTGGGCGGATCGGCCGAGGCCGACGCCAAGGCATGGGCCAACGACTGGCCCAAGGTGCTGGACTTCTACGGCAAGGCCCTGAAGGGGGACTCGAAATGAACGTCACGCGCGACGAAGCGGCCCAGGCGCTGGGCGAGATCAGCCAGGCCGGAAGCCGGATGCGGAGACTCGGCCTCTATGCCGACATGGCCCCGAACTTCATCCTGTGGGGCCTGATCTGGTTCACGGCGAATCTGGTCACCGAGTTCCGGCCCGAGCTGGCGGGCACGGCCTGGCTGGTCGGAACCCTGCTGATCGGAACGCCCCTGACCATCTTCTTCACCGTGCGCCAGGGGCGCCGGTCCGGCGCCCGCATCCGGCAGGCCGGCGGCGATGCAAAGGCGCTCGGCGGACGCATGGCGCTCCTTGGCGCGATCGCCTGGGGATTCTTCGTCTCCGTCATCGCCGTGACGGCGCCGCTGAACGACCGGCAGGTCGACGCCTTCATCTCGCTCTTCTTCGCCTTCGCCTACGCCATCGGCGGAGTCTGGGGCGGCTGGCGCTTGATCGCGATCGGAGCCGTGGCGGCGGCGGCGATCCTGTTCGGCTACTTCGCCATCGTCCAGCACTTCTACCTGTGGATGGGCGTGGTCGGCGGCGGCGCCCTCTTCGCCGGCGGCCTCTGGCTCAGGAAGGCGTGATGGACGCGCCCGACGAGGTCATCCACCAGTCCACGCGGCTCCGGATCGCGGCGACCCTGAACGCCCTGCCGGACGGCGAGATGCTGGAGTTCGGCCGCCTGAAGGCGATCATGAACGCCACCGATGGCAACATGGGCACCCACCTGAGCGCGCTCGAGAAGGCTGGCTACATCGAGGTGGTGAAGGACTTCGTCGGCAAGAAGCCCCGCACCCGCGTCTCCCTGAGCCCCGCGGGCCGCACGGCCTTCAAGCTGCACGTGGCCTTCCTGAAGACCCTGATCGACGAGGCTTGAGCAGTCGGAGCCCTGACCCCTCCCCCTCGAGGAGGGGATCCTGACCCTGGTCCGCCCCCGAAAGTTGCCGGCCCCTGCCCCCCATGGTTGACTGCCCCGAGGGGCTGCGCAGGGCGACGCGCTGGGGGAGTGTTCATGCCTGATCCGATCGGCCGGGCCGCGGGGCTCGCCGCGTTCATCTGCCTGTCGGCGCTGGCCGGCGCCGCGGCGGCCGAGGACACCTCGACCGTCAGCGAGGTGATCGTCACCGGGACGCGCGTCGCCGGCCTCAGGGCTGTGGACAGCCCCGCCCCGATCCAGGTGTTGGGCGCGCCGGCCCTGGCGCGGGTGGGCTCGCCCGGGCTGATCCAGGCCCTGGCGCTCAGCGCCCCCTCGTTCAACGCCCAGGCCATCGGCAACGACATGGCCAACGAGACCCTGTCCGCGCGCCTGCGGGGCCTCAGCCCCAACCACGTGCTGGTGCTGGTCAACGGCAAGCGGCGGCACGGCACGGCCAACCTCTCGATCCTGTCCAGCGCCTTCCAGGGCGGGGCGGCGGCCGACCTCAACATGATCCCGGTGGCGGCGATCGACCGCATCGAGGTGCTGCAGGACGGCGCTGCGGCCCAGTATGGCTCGGACGCCATCGCGGGGGTGATCAACATCATCCTGAAGTCCTCCGCCTCCGGAGGATCGGCGGCGGCGTCGGGCGGCGGCTATTACGACGGCGGCGGCGCCACCGCGGCCTATGAGGGCAACATGGGCCTGGGCGCCCGCTCGCCGGGCTTCCTCAACCTCTCCACCGAGGTGCGCTTCCACGACTATTCCAACCGCGGCGGTCCCGACCAGCGGGTGGTCCAGGCGGTGCAGTCCGGCGCCCATCCCGATTGGGCGAGCCTGGAAGGCTACCCGTACGTCAACAAGATCTTCGGCGACGCCCGCTACGACCTGACCCTGTTCAGCGCCAACGCCGGCTACGACCTGGGCGGCGCCCAGCTCTACGCCTTCGGGACCTATGGCCTGAAGAATGCCGGCGGTTGGGCCAATTTCCGCGTGCCCACCAAGCTGCCCGCCCTGCACCCCCTGGGCTTCAACCCGATCGACGAACTGCACGAGCAGGACTTCGCCGGCACGGCGGGCGTCAGGGGTGTCGCGGGCGGCTGGCGCTGGGACCTCTCCTCGACCTACGGCAAGGACAGCGACAGGGTGAACGTCACCCATTCGGCCAATGTCGATCTCTTCGCCGACACCGGCTCGACGCCCAGCGACTTCCGCGCCGGCAATTTCATCGCCTCGCAGTGGACCAACAACCTCGACATCAGCCGCCCCTTCGAAGTGGGTCTGGCTGGCCCGGTTACCCTGGCCTTCGGCGCCGAGCACCGCCGCGAGACCTACGAGATCAGGGCCGGCGACTTCGCCTCCCGCTACAAGGCGGGCTCGCAGTCCTATCCGGGCTTCTCCCTGACCGACGCCGGCAGCCACTCCCGCCACAACCTGGCGGCCTATGTGGAGGTCAACGCCATGCCGGCGCCGCGGCTGACGCTGGACCTGGCCGGGCGCTACGAGCACTTCAGCGACTTCGGCGACACCACCGTCGGCAAGCTCACAGGCCGTTATGACTTGACGCCCGTCTTCGCCCTGCGTGGGACGGCCTCGACCGGGTTCCGCGCCCCGACCCTGGCCGAGGAGTTCTATTCGGCCACCAACGTCCAGCCCAATTCGGCCTTCGTGCAGCTGCCGCCCAACGCGGCGGCGGCCCGGCTGATCGGCATCGATCCCCTGAAGCCGGAGAAGTCGACCAACTTCAGCATAGGTTTCGTCGCCCATCCGGCGAGCGGCGTCCTGGTGACGCTCGACGCCTACCAGATCAGCGTCAGGGACCGCGTGGTCGGCTCGGGCACCCTCTACGGGACCTATGGCGGGGTGCTGCGCTCGGCGGCGGTCAACGCGGCCATCGTCGCCAACGGCAATGTGCTGGAAAACGTGCCATTCTCGGGGATCAACGTCTTCACCAACGGCATCGACACCCGCACCCGCGGCGCCGAGCTGGTGG
>CAZTMF010000149.1:0-7316 GCA_964614675.1 uncultured Caulobacteraceae bacterium
CGGTCCTGGGCGCCGAGACGCTGGCGGGCCTTGTCGACGTGGGTGTCGACGGTGTGCTTGGAGATGCCGAGCCGGCGGCCGATCTCCTTGGAGCTCAGGTGCTCGTAGACGAGCCGCAGACACTCCCGCTCGCGTGGGGTCAGGAGGTCGATCGCGTCGCCCTGGACGCCGGCCGTTTCCAGCATGGCCATCCTCAGTCCCCCTCATCCTCCGCGATGGCGCGGACCAGCTCCAGCACCTGTCGGCGCAGCCGGGCGTGCGAGATCATCGGATAGAGGCTCGCGAGCTCCTGGCCCTCGGAGGTGAAGAGGAAATCGCGAATCGACTGTTCGGCGCCGCGCGCCTCGTCGGCCTCCGCCTGACCGGTGTCGGTCAGCCCTTCGAAGAAGAAGGGCACCGGCGTCTGCAGGGCGCGGGAGATCTCGTAGAGCTTGGAGGCGCTGACCCGATTGGCGCCCCGTTCGTACTTCTGCACCTGCTGGAAGGTGAGGCCGAGCTGTTCGGCGAGCTGCTGCTGCGTTAGCCCCAGGAATCGCCGCCGCATGCGGATGCGCGCCCCGACATGGATGTCGACATCCTCGGGACTCCGGTCCCGGGAGCCTTTCCGTCGGGAGTGCATGTTCAATGTCGCCACAGCGTGACTAGCCCCAGGGTTTAGCTCAGCTTAGCATTAACCATGAGGGTATTCGGCGACAAGCGCACGTGACGCCGCGATCGCCCGGTTCCGCCCGGAGCCCGCGATGCGGGCAGGCGCCTCAGCCGAACCTGCCGGTGACGTAATCGGCCGTCTGGGTGGACCGCGGCTTGGTGAAAAGTCCCTCGGTCTCGCCGAATTCGATCAGCTTCCCGAGGTACATGAAGGCGGTGTAGTCCGCGATGCGCGCCGCCTGCTGCAGGTTATGGGTGACGATCACGATCGTGTAGTCGCTCTTCAGTTCACTGATGGTGTCCTCGAGCTTGGACGTCGAGATCGGGTCGAGCGCCGAGGCGGGCTCGTCGAGCAACAGCACCTCGGGCTTCACGGCGATCGAGCGGGCGACGCAAAGCCGCTGCTGCTGTCCGCCGGAAAGGCCCAGGCCGGATGTGTTCAGCTTGTCCTTGACCTCGTCCCACAGCGCCGCGCGCTGCAGCGACTCCTCGACTCGGTCCTTCATCTCGCCGCGCGAGAGCTGCTCGTGCATGCGCAGGCCGAAGGCGACGTTGTCGAAGATCGACATCGGGAAGGGAGTCGGCTTCTGGAACACCATGCCCACGCGGGTGCGCAGCACCGTCAAGTCGACCTTGGGGTCCAGGATGTCCTCGCCGTCGAGCAGGATCTCGCCCTTGGCCCTCTGGCCGGGGTAGAGGGCGTAGATGCGGTTCATCGCCCTGAGCAGGGTGGACTTGCCGCAGCCCGAGGGCCCGATCATGGCGGTCACGCTGTTGGCCTTGATCGGCAGGTTCACCGAATGCAGGGCGCGGTTCTTGCCGTAGAAGAAGTCGAGGTTCTTCACCTGCATCTTGATCTCGGCGGACGGGATCTCGACGGTGTGGGTATCGAAGGTCTCGCGGGAGAGGTCGTTCATGAGCGGCGTTGCTCCCGGATGATGATGCGGGCGATGATCTGCGCGGCGAGCACGGCGACTGCGATCAGCAGGGCGCCGACCCAGGCCAGACGGCGCAGGTCGTCATAGGCGGTCAGGGCGAAGTTGAAGATCACCTGCGGCAGGTTCGCCATCGGGCGGCTCATGTCGAGGCTGAAGAACTGGTTGTTCAGGGCGGTGAACATCAGGGGCGCGGTCTCGCCGGAGATGCGGGCGAAGGCGAGCAGGCCGCCGGTGACCAGCCCCCCCATCGCGGCGCGCCACATGATCTTGCGCACCGTGATCCAGACCGGCGCGCCCAGGGCGACGCCCGACTCCCTGAGCGACGACGGCTGCAGCTTCAGCACGTCCTCCGTGGTCCGGGTGACCACCGGAACCGCGATCAGGGCCAGCGCCACCGCGCCGGCGTAGCCCGAGAAGTGGCCGATGAGGTGGGCCACCATGAAATAATAGACCACCAGGCCCACCAGGATGGACGGAGCAGAGAGCAGCATGTCGTTCAGGAAGCGCACCACCTTGGCGTAGAAGCTGTCGCCGCCGAACTCGGCCAGCCAGGTCCCCGCCAGGATGCCGACGACGATGGCCATCAGCATGGCCAGGGCGCAGATCATCAGCGAACCGACGATGGCGTTCGCCAGGCCGCCAGGCGACCCGGCCGCCGGCGTGCTCTTGGTGAAGATGTCCAGGTTCAGCCCGCCGACCCCCTGGCTCAGCAGCGAATAGAGGATGGCCGCCAGCACGCCGAGGGCGATGATGGTGGTGGCCGCGCAGAAGATCACGAACACCACGTTGGAGGTCTTGCGAAGGGCGGCGCGGCGGGAGGCCATGGCTAATAGGTCCTCTGCACGCCGAGCAGCGCCCGGGCCATGGCCAGCACCGCGAAGGTGATCAGGAACAGCACCAGCCCAAGCGCGATGAGGGCGGACGTGTGCATGTCGCTGGTGGCCTCGGCGAACTCGTTGGCGATGGTCGAGGCCAGGGTCGAGCCGGAGTCGAACAGCGACTTGGGCAGGCCGTGCGAATTGCCGATGATGAAGGTGACCGCCATGGTCTCGCCGAGCGCACGGCCCAGCCCAAGCATCACCGCGCCGATGGCGCTCTTGCGGACATAGGGCAGCAGGACCTGCCAGACGACCTCCATCGCGGTCGCGCCCATGCCATAGGCGCTCTCGCGCAGCTGCGGCGGGACGGTGAGCATCAGTTCGCGGAACACCGACGCCATGTAGGGCAGGATCATGATCGCCAGGATGACCGAGGCGGTGAAGATGTTGGCCCCGTTGGGCACGCCGGCGGTCAGCTTTTCCAGCAGCGAGCCGGGCGTGGCGGCCATGGCGATCGGCAGCTGGACGTGCTGGGCGAAGAAGGGCGCGAAGACGAACAGGCCCCACATGCCGTAGACGATGGAGGGAATGCCCGCGAGCAGCTCAACGGCGATGGCGACCGGACGCCGGATCGCCCGCGGCGCGAACTCGACCAGGAACACCGAGACCCCGAAGGCCAGCGGCAGCGCCATGGCCAGGGCCAGGACCGAGGTGACGATGGTGCCGGCGATCGGCCCCGCCGCGCCGTAGACGTCGGTGACCGGGTTCCAGGTGGTGACCGTGAAGAAGGAGAAGCCGAACCTGTGCAGCGCCGGCCAGCCCCCGATCGTCAGGGCGACCAGGATACCGCCGAGCGCCGCCAGCAGCATGGTCGCGGCCGCAAAGCACAGAGCCTTGAAGATCGGGTCGAAGGCGGCTTCCCTCGGGGCCCGTCGAACGACGCTCTCTACAGCGGTGGTCATGGGATCTTTCTAGGACAGGGGACGGGCGGAGGTCGATCCGACCCCCGCCCCATTAACCCAGGACGCGACTACTTCGAAACGTAGACCGGCTTGCCGGAGCCGTCCTTGATCTCGGCGGCCCACTGCTTGCGGACGAGGTTCTTCACTGCGAGCGGCAGGGGGACGTAGTCCAGGGCCGCGGCGGCGGCGTCGCCATTCTTGTAGGCCCAGTCGTAGAAGCTCAGCACCTCGCGGCCGTTCACCGCGTTGTCCTGCTTCTTGTAGACCAGGATGAAGGTCGCGCCGGTGATCGGCCAGGCGTTGGCGCCGGGCTGGTTCAGCAGCAGCAGGTAGTTGCCCGGAGCGTGGGGCCAGTCCGCGCCCGCAGCAGCGGCGGCGAAGTTGGCGGCCACCGGCGCCGGATACTTGCCGGCCTTGTTCTGCACCAGGGCGTAGGGGATGTGGTTCTGCTTGGAGTAGGCGTACTCGACGTAGCCGATCGAACCGATGGTCTGCTTCACGAAGGCCGAGACGCCGTCGTTGCCCTTGCCGCCCAGGCCCGTGGGCCACTGCACCGAATCGCTGGCCCCGACCTTGGAGGCCCATTCGGGGCTGACGCCGGCGAGGTAGGAGGTGAACAGGAAGCTGGTGCCCGAGCCGTCCGAACGGTGCACAACCGTGACCGGCAGGTTCGGCAGGCTGGCCGAGGGGTTCAGGGCCTTGATGCGCGGATCGTTCCACTTGGCGACCTTGCCGAGGAAGATGTCGGCGAGCAGTTCGCCGGTCAGCTTCAGCTGGCCCGACTGGACGCCCGGCACGTTCAGGGCCGGCACGATGCCGCCCATGACGGTCGGGAATTGATAGAGGCCGGCGGCGTTCAGATCTTCGACCTTCAGCGGCTTGTCCGAGGCGCCGAAGTCGACGGTCTTGGCCTTGATCTGCTTGATGCCGCCGCCCGAGCCGATGGCCTGGTAGTTCAGGCCGTTGCCGGTGCCGGCCTTATAGGCCTCGGCCCACTTGGCGTAGACCGGCGCGGGGAAGGTCGCGCCGGCCCCGGAGATGTCGGCGGCGAGCGCGACGCCGGCGGATCCGACAACCAAAGCCGCGGTGGCCGCGGCGACGAACGTTTTGAACATTTTTCTCTCCACCCCGTGCGTGATCCCGTGATCACCCCGCGGTGGCGATAGCCACCTTAAGCAACGCTTTCATGACAACGCCGCGTCGTATGCGGACGACCGACGCCGAAACTTCACCGCCCCCGGACCGTTGCTAACCGCGATGGGCATGTGCGAAGGGGCGTGCGGATTTCCGAGCCCCAACGAGGACTTTGATTGATGAAGAGCATGTCCGGCGCCGGCGTCCTGGTCGCCCACGGCAGGGAGATCAAGGTCCTCTACGATCTCGTCCAGACCGACTCGGCCGGGGAGGCCGCGGTGGTGGGGCAAATCTTCGGCGAGGCGGACGCATTGCAGCAGGCCTTCCACACGCCGGACTGGATCCTGCGTCTGGCCAACGGCCACGCCGCGAGCGTCGTGCTGCAGAATTGTGAAAGCCGCGGCGTCGCCGACGTCCGGGTCGTGGGGCCCATCGACTGGGACTAAGGCCCCCGCCGAATCCACAAATGCAGAAGGCCTCCGCCAGGGGGGGTGGCGGAGGCCTTCCTTCATCAGGCGTCGGAGCGGGCGAGGCCCACAGGACACCCGAGCGGTAAAGCCTTCGCCGGGGGGAGTGGCGGAGGCCTTCCTTCACCTGGCGTCAGTGCGGACGAGGTCCGCACCGAGCCCGATCACTAGCAGGCGCGGACGCGCTCGTAGCGGCCCTCCCAGCGGTCCCAGCGCCATTGGACGCGGCAGTGGCGGTAATAGCTGTAGTAGGTCGGCCCTTGGTAATAAGCCGGGGCCGGGGCGTAGGCGTAGGGCTGGGCGTAATATCCGCCGTCGTTGTAGCCGCGGTCGTAATAGCCGTGGTCGCTGCTCGCCAGGGCCGCGCCGACCGCGAGGCCCGCGATGCCGGCCGCCAGGGCCGCGCCGCCGTTGTCATGATGGTGGTCCCAGTCGCGGGCCGAAGCCGTGGTCGCGCCGCCGAGGACCGCGCCGCCGAGGGTGAGGGCCGCCAGGGCGCCCGTCAGGATCTTGTTCATACCAGCCTCCTTGAGGTTCGCTTTGCTGTTGGCCCGAGGGGGTCCCTCAGGCTCGAGTGGATATTGTCAGGGGCGCGCTGAACCCGTCCTGAACACCGAGGTTCAGCTGCCGTTCATCTGGCCAAGCCTCAGCCACCGCGCGCTTTGCTCGGCCGGGCGGGAAGGCTAAGTCAGGCCGATGCGCATCGACGGCCGCGATTTCCGCACCATCTGGCTGGACGAGGGGGGCCGGGACGTCTGGGTCATCGACCAGCGCCGCCTGCCTCACCGGTTCGAGACCTTGCGCCTGTCCAGCGCCGAAGCGGCGGCGGAGGCGATCGCCGACATGACGGTTCGCGGCGCCCCCCTGATCGGCGCGGCGGCCGCCTGGGGCATGGCCCTGGCCTGCCGCGAGGACGCCTCGGACGAGGGGCTGGAGCGCGCCGGCGCCCTGTTGCAGGCCGCGCGGCCCACCGCCGTGAACCTGCGCTGGGCGGTGGAGCGCATGCGTCGCCGGCTGGAGCCGCTGGCGCCTGGTCCGCGCTCCGAGGCCGCCTATGCCGAGGCCGCCGCCATAGCCGACGAGGATGTGGCCGTCTGCGAGGCCATCGGCGAGCACGGGCGGGCCCTGATCGA
Source organism: uncultured Caulobacteraceae bacterium (assembly GCA_964614675.1). Taxonomy (GTDB): domain Bacteria; phylum Pseudomonadota; class Alphaproteobacteria; order Caulobacterales; family Caulobacteraceae; genus JANWHQ01. Next base: position 6,101 of record CAZTMF010000149.1, read on the forward strand.
GGCCGCTCGCAAGCCGGGCAAGGATCGGATCGACATCCTGACCCACTGCAACGCCGGCTGGCTCTGCGCCGTGGACTGGGGCACGGCCCTCGCCCCGATCTACAAGGCCAGCCGCGCCGGCCTTCCCGTCCACGTCTGGGTCGACGAGACCCGCCCCAGGAACCAGGGCGCCAGCCTCACCGCCTGGGAGCTGGCCAAGGAGGGCGTGCCGCATACCGTGATCGCCGACAACACGGGGGGCCACCTGATGCAGCACGGCATGGTCGACCTCTGCATCACAGGCACCGACCGGACCACCCGGACGGGCGACGTCTGCAACAAGATCGGCACCTATCTGAAGGCCCTGGCGGCCAGGGACAACGGCATCCCCTTCTATGTCGCCCTGCCCTCCTCGACGATCGACTGGCGCATCCGGGACGGGGTCGCCGAGATCCCGATCGAGCAGCGGGGAGCCGACGAGGTGACCCACATCTCGGGCGTGGACAGCCAGGGCCAAGTGCGGACCGTGCGCCTGACGCCCGAGGAGAGCCCCGCGGCCAACTACGGCTTCGACGTGACGCCGGCGCGCCTGGTCACGGCCCTGATCACCGAGCGCGGCGTCTGCCAGGCGTCCGAGGCGGGCCTGGCCTCCCTGTTCGGCGGCGAGGAGCAGGCGGCCTGATGCGCAGCCTCTGGAGCGACGAAGACGCCCGCGCGGCGATCGAGCGGTACGGCCGGGACGGCGTCGGCGAGGACTTGGCGCTGCGCACCTATTCGGCCCGGCTGCTCGGGGCCGACCCACGGCTGGTGCTGCACGGCGGCGGCAACACCTCGGTCAAGACCCAGGCCCTCGACGTCTTCGGCGAAGAGGTCGATGTGCTCTGCGTCAAGGGCTCGGGCTGGGACCTACAAACCATCGAGCCGCCCGGCCATCCGGCGGTGCGGCTGCAGCCCCTGATGAAGCTCCGGGCCCTGAACCGGCTGAGCGACGAGGACATGGTCTCGGCCCAGCGCCAGCTGCTGCTGGACCCGGCGGCTCCCAATCCGTCGGTCGAGACCCTGCTGCACGCCTTCATCCCCGACAAGTTCGTCGATCACACCCACTCGATCGCGGTCCTGGCCCTGGCCGACCAGCCGGAGTCCGAGGCGATCTTCGCCGAGATCTTCGGCGGGCGGGTGGCGCTGGTCCCCTATGTCATGCCGGGCTTCGACCTCGCCCGCGCCGCCGGCGACGCGC
>CAZTMF010000150.1:0-7292 GCA_964614675.1 uncultured Caulobacteraceae bacterium
CGCCGCTGGCTCTCGGCGCGGGAACCATCGCGGGCCAGCCGGACATCTCCGGCGTCTGGGCCCACGCCTTCCCGCGTCCGGGCCAACCGGCCGATCCGCGACTGGATACGGGGCCCCTGCCCTCCCCGCCGCTGAAGCCGGCCTATATGGCGGAGTGGACCGCGCTGAGGGCAAAACAGAAGGCCGCAGACGAAAGGGGCGAACCCACAGCCGGCCTGGAAGCGCGCTGCCTGCCCGACGGCATGCCGAGCCTGATGTTCGCCATCTATCCGCTCGAGGTCCTGCAAACCCCCGGGCGGGTGACCATCATCGAGGAGGCGTTCAGCCAGACGCGGCGCGTCTATCTGGACGAGCCCCAGGGCAAGGTCGGCGACGTCGAACCCGGCTACTACGGCCATTCGGTGGGCCGCTGGGACGGGGATGCTCTGGTCGTCGACACGTTGGGCCTGAAGGAGTCGGTTCCCGGCTATCGTGATATTCCGCATTCGGACGAAGAGCACATCATCGAGCGGATCCGCCTGATCGACCCGGACATCCTGGAGGACCAGATGACGGTCGAGGACCCCAAGGTGCTCGAGCGTCCGTGGAGCTTCCGCTTCGTCTACAGGCGCATGAAGGGCTATCACATGCTCGAGTACGTCTGCGAGAACAACCGCGAGTACACCGACCAGAACGGCGGGACGCACCTGCAGCTCGGCTCGCACTAGACTTAGGAGAAAAGGCGCGTGAGGACTTCAGCGATGGGCCGCCTGGGCGCGGTCTTGGCGGCGGCGACGGTGGGGCTTCTGGCGCCTGCGGCGCCCGCGCTCGCCCACCACTCCTTCGCGATGTACGACAACGACCATCAGATCAAGCTGGTCGGGACGGTCACCCGGTTCCAGTGGACCAACCCGCACGTCTACATCGAGCTCGAGAACAACGACACGTCCGCCAAGGTGGCGCGCTGGACCATCGAATGCGCCAACCCCGGGATCCTCGACCGGGTGGGCTGGAAGTTCAACATGATCAAGCCGGGAGACAAGCTGACGGTGATCGTGGCGCCCCTGCGCACCGGAGAGCCGGGCGCTCTGCTGAAGCAGGTGACGCTGCCGGACGGTCGCGTGTTCGGCAACGGTGCGCCCGCCGGCAAGGCGCTGATCCAGTAAGGGGGCCAAGGATCATGACCAATCGCAGACGCCTGGCAGTCGGCGCGGCCTTCGCGACGATCGCTTCCGCCGCCGCCCTTCTGACCCTCGGCCATACGGCTCGCGCCGCCCCGGCCTTCGATCCCAGGGCGCTGGACGGCGCCTGGGACCGCCCGCCCCCGCCGACGCCCGAGGCCGGCGTGGATCCAACCGTGAAGGCCCAGCCGATCGGGGCCAACGGCATTCCCGACCCGCCGCTGAAACCCCAGTACCTGGGGGCCTGGAAGAAGCTGCGCGCCGACAACGCCGCCGCCTTCGCCCGGGGCGAGCCGCCGGTGACCGGCTATGTGAACTGCCTGCCCGACGGCATTCCGGCGATGATGATGGCCATGTTCCCGCTGGAGGTGATGCAGAGCAAAGGCCGGGTGACCATCATCGAGGAGGCCTACAACCAGATCCACCGCATCTATCTGGACGAGAAGCAGATCCCCATCGACGACGCCGAGCCCGGCTTCTGGGGTCATGCGGTCGGCCACTGGGAGGGGGACGTCCTGGTGGCCAACACCGTGGGCATCAAGGAGAACGTCAAGTTCCAGGATGTTCCGCATTCGGACAAGATGCAGGTCAACGAGCGGATCCGGCTGACCGGCAAGGACGCCATGGAAGACCAGGTCACGGTGCTCGATCCTGAGTACCTCACCAGCCCGTGGACCTGGACCTGGCGTTACGTGCGCAAGCCTGGCTACAAGATCATGGAGTACGTCTGCGAGGACAACCGCGAGTACGCCGATCCGGACAAGGGCATGCAGCGCCTGAAGCTGCTGCCGGGCAGCGGAGGCTAAGCCTCCGCCTCGACCTCGGCCTCGCGGACGGCCAGGCGGTCGGCGAGCGGACGATGGCCTGAGACCTCGGCGCCGGCATCGTGGGGCAGGCGTCGGAAGCTCACCACCGACGTAAGCCCGACCAGCGCCATGATCACCAGCGCCAGGCGGCAATCGGCCAGGCCCACATGGCCCGCCGCGCCGCGCGCCGCCGAGCTCAGGTTCAGGATCAGGGCCGCGAGACCGATGGCCACCGCGCCGGTGGTCTGGTTCAGCACGTTGGACAGCACCGTGGCCGCGCCGATCTCCTTGTGGGGCACGTCGGCGAAGGTCATGGAGACCGTCGCCGTCATCAGGATCGAGCGCGCCATTCCGCTCAGCACCAGCACCGCGAAGATCGCCCAGAAGGGCGTCGATGGACTGAACGCGACCCAGGACAGGGTGGCCAGCGCCGACAGGATCGCGGTGACGGTCAGGGCCTTGCGAAATCCCATCCGCCGCAGGGCCTGGTTGGCGATGGACTTCAGGAGCAGGTCCCCGCCGTTGTAGCCCAGCACCAACAAGCCCGACTGGAAGGCGCTCATGCCCAGCGCCACCTGGAACATCAATGGCAGGGTGAAGCCCATCCCCCGGAAGGGGATCCGGATCAGCATGCCGCCCGTCAGCGAGCTGGTACGGAAGGTCGGGATCTTGAGGGGCGCCAGCGACAGCAAGGGGTGGGCCGCGCGGCGGCTATGACGAATGGCCAGGACGCCCAGCCCCAGGCCGAGCACGATCATCGCGGCCGGCCAGCCCCAGCCGGAGCCCGGAGCGCTGATCCGATCCAGGCCATAGATGAAGGCGCCGAGCGCCGTCCCGGTCAGCCAGAAGCCCCTCCAGTCGAAGGGGCGAGGCTCGGAGGCCTTGAGGTCGGGGATATAGCGGAGCGCCAGGGCCACCCCGACGATGGCGATCGGGATGTTCAGATAGAAGATCCAGGGCCACTCGAGGAAGGTGACGATGAAGCCGCCGATGGCCGGGCCGATCACCGGGGCCACCAGCCCCGGCGTGGTCGAAATCGCGACCGCGGTGACCAGATCCTTCTTCGCGGTCGAGCGGAACAGGACGAGGTTGCCCACCGGGGCCATCAGGGTGGCGGCCAGGGCCTGCAGCACCCGGGCGGCGATGAACTCGGGGAGGTTCTGGCTGATCCCGCAGAGGGCCGAGGCGGCGGCGAAGCCCACGATGGCGCCGGCGAACACCTTGCGCGCGCCGAGCCGGTCGGCCACCCAGGTCGAGACCGGCAGGAAGGCAGCCATCACCAGGATGTAGATGGTCATCGCCAGGCTGAGGTCCACCGGCGGGCGGTGGAAGGCCCGCGCCATCTGCGGCAGGGCGGTGGCGATGACCGTCTGGTCCAGCGAGCCCATGAACATGGCCGCCGCGACGATGATGGCGATCAGCCGGGGCGCGTAGGGCTGGGCCATGGCGCGGTTCCCCTTGGGCTGCGCGATCGATCCTTGGCCGAGACTCTCTTGGAGCCCCCGCGCGATCCCGACCTCGGGGAGGATCGCCAGCATGCGCCGCCGGGCCCTGACCGGCGCCTCGACGTCATGGGCGCAGCTTCGATTGGACCAGACCTCGATCTGGCGGAAACGGGGCTGGAGCCGCCGAGCTCCGGCGGCCCAGGGTCAGGCTGGTCCTAGTTGCCCGACAGGCCGCCCGACATCGGTGCGTTCGGATGCTCGCCGAGCCTCCGCTCGAAGTCGGCCGTCTGCCGCTGCTGCTCGTCCCACTGCGCGCGCGTCATGCAGATCCGCTTTTCGAAACGGCTGCCCGTCATCGCTTCCTTGTGGCAGATCACCCGATCCGGATCGTCGGCGCCGTTGGTCACGGCCTTGGTGGGGGCCGAAACCTGCGCCGGCGCAACGGTCGTGGCCTGGGTCGAGGAAGCGGGCGTGGCGTCCAATGCAAGCAAGCTAAGCGCAGTCGCAACAATCAGCGGCGTCATGATTTTCCCCTATCTCGGCGGCGAACTTAGCGTCGCAGTCCGCCAATTGGCAACCGCAGGCCCCCGCGCCCGAGCGTCTCAGGCGACCCGAACTCCACCGCCGACTACCGGGCGATTGCGGAAGAATTGCGACAGCAGCCACTTCTCGCCCGAAGTCGGGGTTCGCCCGGCATGGACTGTGCGGCGATCCGGCTGTCCTGCGGCGTCGGCGCTGAGGAAGATCAGAGCGTCCCCCGTCCGGCCTTTGAAGCTCAGACCGATCTTCGGGAACTCGGTCTCCCCGCCTTCATAGTCGTCATTCAGATAGATCAGACAGGTGGCGACCCTCTGGCCCCTCTGCGCCAGCTCGGCCGCATAGGCCGGAATGGCCGGATCGAGGAAGTCGAAGTGCTCGCCGTATTCCTCGCCCGGCGCGTAGTGCAGGACAGCGAAGGGCTCCAGCATGGGCATGGGCGCGCCGAGCGCCGCGGCCATGCGCGCCTGGACCATCAGGTTCGCCAGATTGGTCTCGGCCAGATTGAAATTGGCGATCCGGTTCAACCGGGTCTCGGTTCCGGCGACGCTGAGGCCCGTGGCCGGGTCATAGAGCTCGGCCCGAACCATCCTGTCGGCGCACTGGCCGATGATCCAGTCGCACACGGCGGGCGGGATCAGCTTGGCGACCGACATCACGCGGGGTGACTCCGACAGGGTTCGCCGCTCGGGCGCGCTCGTCCAGGCGACCAGGTCGACCGCGCGTCCGAGATCGGTCCAAGATTCGGCGCCCCGCGACCTTCCGGCTAGCAGCTGCAGCTGGGACTGAGCCGAGTCCGAGCCGGCCTCGGCGGCGCGCTGAAGCAGCTCTATCGCCAACTGCCAGCTTTGCCGCGCATAGAAGCCCCCGCCGATCAGGACGGCGAGGTGCTCCATGGCCTGGACGCCGCCCACGTCGGACGCGTTGCCGAGCAGGCGCGCGCCGTCGGCCGGCAGGAACGGGGCGTCTTTTCCGATGAGGAGGCGAAGTCCGAGCGTGGTGAGGGCTTCCACGTTCCCGGTCTGCGCCGCACGGGCCAGCCAGTCGACGGCCTCGACGTGACGGCCTTCCGCGTCGAGGGCGTGCGCCAGCTCCACTTGCGCACGGACATCGCCGGACCCGGCCCTTTGCTGAAGATCGGACATGTCGCTTTCCATAGACTAGAGCGGGCTCAATCCAAGGCCGCTCCGCCTTGGATCAGTGTGTCGCGCAGCGGTCCGAGCCAGGGTTCGAACCGCCGCCAGGCGCCCACCGAGCTTTGGTAGAGGGGCTCGCGGACCTGGCTGACGCTCCAGGTACGCACCTGCCGCGGGGTGCGATGGAACTCCAGGCAGCCGGGATGCCAGTCAAGGCCACAGTGCGCCAGGAGCCGACGAACCTGGTTCTCCGGGTCGGCGACAAGCTCCTCGTATCGCACCTCGAGCAGAACGTCCGGCGCAAGCACCTCGCGCCAATGGCGCATCAGGCGCTCGCAGGCCAGGAAGTAGCGGCCGATCTCGGCAAGGTCGTAGGCGAAGGCCTGTTCTCCGCCGAACAGCAGCGAATAGCAGGACACGCACGCATCCAGGGGATCGCGCCGCGCGTGGAGGATCCGCGCATTGGGAAGCGCGGCATGGACGAGCCCCACGAAGCGCAGGTTGATCAGCGTCTTGTCGACGATGCGCGCCGCCTCGGGCGCAAGGGCGCGAAGCCGTCGCACATAGTCGGCGCCCAGGGACCGCAGCGTCTCGGCGGGCCATGCCGCCGCGTCTTCGGGGAAGCGTCCGCCGGCCAGATGGGCCTGGACGACCTGCTCCAGGTCGGGCGGCTCTCCGGCGGCGAAGACCGCGGGATGGCTGGCCAGGATCTGCTCGATCAGGGTGCTGCCCGAGCGCGGCATGCCCACGATGAGCACGGGCGACGCATCCGCCTCGCCCAGGCCCTCCGTACGACGCATGAAGTCGCGGTCGAGCGCCGCGGCGATCCGGTCGAACTCGCCCAGGATGGCGGCCTCGTCGTAGCTGAAGGTCCGGCGCTTCAGGTCGTTGGCGAGCTTCAGATGCGCGAACGCGCCGGCGTGATCGCCGATGTCGTTCAGGGCCTTCCCCAGGGCGAAGCGGAGCTCGACCTGGGCCTCGACAGGCAAGGTCGCGGCGTGGCGGGCAAGTCCCTGCATCGCCGCGATGTGCGGATCGCCCGCTTTGAAGCGGCGGACGGCGGCGAAATGGTGGTAGAGGCGCGCCTGATCCGGCGCGAGCCGGACCGCGCGCTCGAGGGCGGCCTCGGCCTCATCCCTGCGCCCGAGCTGGTTCAGCAGGATTCCGCGGTTGCCGTGCGCTTCGGCGACGCCGGGGGCGGCGGCGATGGCTGCGTCGAAGCTGGCCAGGGCCTCGCCCCCCCGCATCAGCGCCTGGAGCGCCAGGCCGCGGCTGTTCAGGGCGACGGGGTTCCTGGGTTCGAGCTTCAACACGGCGTCGAAACTGGCGACGGCTTCCTCGTTGCGTCCGAGGCGTTGCAGGCAGATTCCCCGGTTGGCCAGGGAGGGGATATGGCGCGGCTCCCGTTTCAGCGCAGCGGCATAGGCGGCGACGGCCTCGTCCAGGCGGCCGGCGTTCATCAGGGTCACGGCCCGACTGAACAGGGCCGGGACATAGCCGGGCTGGATCTTCAGCGCTCGGTCGTAGCTGGCGAGGGCCTCCGCAGTGCGGCCGAACTGTCCCAGGAGCACGCCCCGGCTGTGCAGCAGCCAGACGTCGGCCGGTGCGTGCTGCAAGCTCTGTTCGAAGCTGGCCAGGGCCTCGGCCGGCCGTCCCAACCGCACCAGCATGTCGCCGCGGGATCTCAGGGCGGCGAGCGCGCCCGGATAGGCGGCGAGCACCCTGTCGTAGGCGGCCAGCGCCGCTTGAAGCTGTCCTGAGGCCGCCAGCGCATCGGCTTCGCCGAGCAGGCGCCCGACCAGGCCCGAAGACGAAGCGCCGGCGCTCGATCTGGACTTCACGCACACCCTCTCCCGTCCACCCACAGCATAGAGCGCGGCGGAGCGCCGTCCATCTGGCGATCAGGCTCGGAGGCAGGGCGCAAAGGAAAGGGGGCGGGCCTTTCGGCCCGCCCCCCAGGAACGCAACTTGGTCTGAAGCTTAGAACTTGGCGTTCAGGCCGACGAAGAAGCGACGGCCGAGCGTGTCGTAGAGGCTCGGGTTGGTCGCGCCGACGCCGCTGTTGGCCAAGACAGAGCCGGACGGATAGGTGCCGTCGGGGTTCTGGGTGTGGATGCCCGTCGTCGCGCCAGTGGTCGGCGGATCCGTGTCGAACAGGTTCTGGATACCCACGCGAAGCACGTAGTTCTTCTTGATGGTGTACGTCGC